>CAZHLQ010000135.1:0-8982 GCA_964533235.1 uncultured Gudongella sp.
TTTCTGAATTCGGGGAATATCTCAAATGACCTGAAAATATTTTTGCAGAAGTATTGTCAAGGATATTTTCAAGTGATATTATTTAATAAGTGGTATATACAACTATACCACTGAAGAAGAAAGGATGATTTTTATGAAGAAGGATTCATACAATCCGCCTCTTTTTATTCAGGTCAGGGACACTCTTATAAACAGCATAAACGCAGGGGAGCTTGAGAGCGGCAGTCAGCTGCCGTCTGAGCGAGAACTCAGCGAAAAATACAAGATCAGCAGGATGACTGCGAGGAACGCACTTACTCAGCTGGTAGATCAAGGCTATGCATATAGAGTAAAGGGAAAGGGGACATTCGTAAGGATCCCTAACTTTGAAAGAGACTTTGTCAAGCTCAGCGGTTTTTCACAAATGCTTTTATCCAGAGGGATAAAGCCAAGCAATGAGGTGGTAAAGACTGGAATAATAGAGGCGGACAAGAAAATTGCATCTCTTCTTGGTACTGTTTTAGGAACAAAGGTCTATGAAATAGTGCGTGTAAGATATGGGGATAATATTGCACTTGCACTGGAATACTCTTATCTTCCTGTGAGTCTTTACGAAGATCTGCTCCTGCACAATTTCGAGAACAATTCTCTGTATGAGATCCTCGAAAACGTTTACGGACATAAGCTAAAGTTTTCTAAGCAGTGGATCAAGATCACTACCTTGTATAAGCACGAAGCCAAGATTTTGGACGTTGCTGAGCATACTCCTGCATTTCTATTGGAATCGATTTCCTATGACACAAATGACCAAGTTGTCGAGGCAACAAGGTCTCTGAATATAGGTGATAGAACAACCTTTTACACTGAGCTTTGGCCAAACAAAACTGACTGAGCAGATAGAAGTATTAGGAGATAATCTAAAGTGTAGATCTTCAAATAAAACATTAATCAAAGAGGTGGAAGATGTCTGGATCTATTGTAACTCTAATCGATGTTGAAAAGAGCTTTGGGAAAAACAGAGTCGTAAAGAAAATGAATATCGATGTAAGAGAAGGAGAATTCCTTACTCTATTGGGACCTTCCGGGTGCGGTAAAACTACCACTCTTAGGATGATTGCAGGCTTTGAAGAGGCTTCGTCTGGAATAATCAGGGTGCAGGGTGAAAGCATCGAGAATAAGGAGCCATTTGAACGAGACGTAAATACCGTGTTTCAAAACTATGCATTGTTTCCTCATATGACTGTTTTCGACAATGTCGCTTATGCACTTAAAATAAGAAAAAAATCTAAGGATGAGATAAACAAAAGGGTAAGCGAAATGCTGAGTCTTGTGCAGTTAACAGGCTATGAAAACCGGAAACCAGATGCATTGTCAGGCGGACAGATGCAGAGAGTTGCAATTGCAAGGGCTTTAATAAACAACCCTAAAGTGTTGCTGCTTGATGAACCACTTGGTGCTCTTGATCTAAAGCTAAGAAAGCAGATGCAGGTAGAGCTCAAAAGGCTCCAAAAAAGGCTTGGGATAACCTTTATTTATGTCACACACGACCAGGAAGAGGCACTGACAATGAGCGACAGAATCGCTGTTATGAATGAGGGTGTGATCGAGCAGCTTGCAAGCCCTATGGAGATATACGATAAGCCGCTAACCAAATTTGTTGCAGGATTTATCGGCGAGTCCAACATCCTGGATGGAGAAGTGGCTGGAATCCATGGAGATACTTTAGAGGTAAGAACGACGGCAGGAATTATAAAAGTATGTGGGAATGGATTCAATATAGGGGAAAGCATACACGTTTCCATAAGACCTGAATACATAAAGGTAAGCTTAGATCCAGTAGAAGGCTTTGACCTGAAAGGCAGCGTAAAGGACTTTATATACATGGGTACAGTCGTTAAGACATCTGTCGAAATGAAGGATAACACTGAGATCAAATTCTCCCGCTTTGAAAAAGAGGATGTTTACAAAGAAGGAGATCCTGTATATATTTTCTGGGATCCTGAGAGAGCAGTTGCCATTAAGTCAAAGATGTAACACGGAGGATACTATGAAGGGTAAAAGCAACTTCAAGAGAAAAACATTACCTGCGCTGGCTATGGCGGGACCTGTCTCATTATGGATGATACTTTTTGTTACTTTGCCGATGCTTTATGTGATTTTCATTAGCTTTATGTCCAGAGGTGTATTTGGAGATGTCGTTTACAGCTTCTCAATTGAAAGCTACAAAACGCTCCTTGATACTACATATTTTAAGGTAATCGTAAAATCAATAAAAGCAGCTTCTCTTACTACAGTGCTTTGTCTGTTGGTGGGATATCCATTTGCATACTACATAGCAAAGCAGCCAAAGGAAATAGCCTCTAAGCTGATAATGCTAATAATGATACCGTTTTGGACGAACTCCCTTATGAGACTTAACAGCTGGCTTCTGCTTTTTCAAACAAGCGGTCCTGTCAACAACTTTCTTGTAAACTCTGGGTTAGTTGACGCACCTATAAGCTTTGTATATACCGATGGTCTTGTATTGGTAGGCTTGGTAACAAATATGCTTCCCTTTGCGGTACTTCCTATGTACAGCTCGATAGAAAAGCTCAGCAAGTCGCTGCTGGAGGCATCAGCCGATCTTGGAGCTTCACAGCGTACCACCTTCTTCAAGATAACGCTGCCCCTTACATTTCCAGGTATATTTTCATCGATCATACTTGTGTTTATACCATCACTTGGAATATATACAGTAACTGACATGCTAGGTGGGGGAAAGGTACTTTACATAGGAAACATAATCAAGAATCAGTTTGGGGCAATAAGGAATTGGCCTTTGGGTGCTGCACTTTCTGTACTGCTGATTGCAATAACTGCACTACTTATCTTCATATACACCAGATTTGCAAAGATAGAAGACATGGAGGTGGTGTAGATGAAAGAGTCCAGAAAGCAGAGGAAGAAAAAGAGCTTAGAGCGTTTAGGAGCGATTTATTCAATTTTGATTTATGTCGTCCTGTACACTCCTGTTCTTGTTATGATGATTTTTTCTTTCAATGATCAAAAATACAATTACTATTGGAGCGGATTCACTACAAAGTGGTATGGGAAGCTACTTACAAATTCTGCAGTGGTAGAGAGCCTTTGGTATTCAGTAATAATAGCAGTACTTGCAACTGTGATTTCTGTAACAATAGCTACCATAGGTGCTCTTGGACTTAAAAAGTATGAGTTCAGGGGAAAGAGATTCGTCAACAATATGTTATACGTGCCGATAATTGTTCCCGAGATCGTAATGGCAGTATCACTTCTCATAATATTTATGAAGGTAGGATTTGCCCTGGGTATGGGGAGTATATTAATAGGTCACTGCACATTTTGCATCCCTTATGCAGTGGTAACTATAAAAGGGCGTATCAGCGGCGACGGCTACAGCATGGAGGAGGCATCCATGGATCTAGGCGCCAATAGGATCCAGACATTTTTTAACGTAACACTGCCAAGTATCATGCCAGGAGTTATGAGTGCGGCATTCCTATCGTTCACACTCTCAATAGATGACGTAGTTATGAGCAATATGTTGGCAGGGGCTAAGAATTCCACACTTCCGGTGCTGATACTTTCAATGAACAAAACAGGTGTTACACCTGACATCAATGCATTGACCACAATCATGATTCTTGCCATTGTTACTGCAATGGTTTTGAATAATATGGTAAAGAACGCGTTGAAGAAACGCAAAAAAACGGAGGGGATAATATGAAAAAAGCAATTTCCATTCTATTAACCATGGTGCTTGTATTGGGCGCTCTTACGGGCTGCACAAGCACACCTGCACCGGCACCAAGCGGAGGAGAGGCAAGTACTGAGCTAAATATCTTTATGTGGCAGCAGTACATATCAGACAGTCTTATCGCAAAGTTTGAAGAAGAAAACAATGCTACTGTAAATCTGTCCTATATGAGTGACAATGCAGATTCAATAACTAAGCTTACAGCAGGCGGCGGACAGGAATACGACTTGATAATGACCTGTGATGCCTACATGGAATCATTGGTAGACGGAGAGTATATCGAGAAGATAAACTTTGCAAATATCCCTAATGCGTCAAACATCAATGAATCCTATTGGACTGCCAAGGAATACTGCGTTCCTTACCTGATGAACTATATCTATGTTATCTATAATACAGAGACTTGTCCTATAGAGATAACAAGCTATAATGACCTCATTGACCCTGCTCTTAAGGGACAAATTGCTTCAATCGATGGAGCAAGAAATCTTTTCCCGATAGCTCTTGTGGCTCTTGGATATGATCCTAACTCAACAGTTGAAAGTGAAATAGCTGAAGCATATGAATGGCTAGTAAAATACAACGATAATGTTGTTGCATATGGCAACGCTGAACAAAATCTTACAAATGGGACTGCATCAGTTGCGTTCACCTATGATGGAAATGCATCATGGGCAATGGCAGAGATGGGTGAGAACAACACCTTGATGATAGCAGATTTTGAGAATGATCCTGTTCAGCTTGGCTTTGACCTTTATGTAATTCCTAAGGGAGCAAAGCATGTAGATCTTGCTGAAAAATTCCTTAACTACATCACAGACCCTGAGGTCATGGCTGAAAACCTTGTTGAATTCCCATATTCTTGTCCAAATGATGCGGCTGTAGAGGCAGCTTCTGACACGTACAAGAATGACCCAGCAAGAGACTTCGACTATAAAGAAAATGTATTTTTCCAAAAAGATGTTGGAGATGCTATAACTATATATAATGACTACTATCAAAAATTAAAGGTAGGAGAATAAATTCATAGCCGGGAGAACTAATAATGTTAAAATTTGACGAACAGAAACAACTTAACAGTGTTAACGGTGCTTTGGCAATAAGAGGCAAAATCGAAGCAATAGTTGACGGGATATGCCAAAGGGGATACAGTAATATCTGCTTGCTCGGAATAGGTGGAACCTATGCTTCCTGTTTACAGACTGAGGTCCATATGAAGGAGAGATCATCTATCAGCTTTTTTGTTGAAAATGCTGCAGAATATATTTGCACTGGCAACAAGAAAGTTGGAGATGGCACAGTTGTAATTATCTCCTCAGTGACAGGAAAAACTACTGAAATGGTAGAAGCACTAGATATGGCAAAGGCAGCTGGTGCAAAGATCATAGGATTTGTTGATTACCCTGACACTAAGCTTGCTGAAATGGCAGATTATCTGATTTCATATCCTATGAACGAGCAGCTTAAATTTTTTATGACAGCTGACAGGTTTATGTACAATGCAGGTGAGTTTGATGAGTACGTCGAGCTTTATTCTGAACTAGATCAGCACCTTGCCAATGCCCTGGTGGAGGTTGAGAAGACCGCTGACCAGCTGGGAGAAAGGATTGCTTTGAAGCATAAGGATGACAGGATCCATTACTTTGTCGGAGCTGGCAATCAGTATGGTGCAACCTACTCCTATGCCATGTGTTTCTGGGAGGAGCAGCACTGGATAAGAACGAAATCAATCCATAGTGCGGAGTTCTTTCATGGAATGTTTGAGATAGTCGACAGGGACACTGCTGTAACTGTATTTGTCGGTGAAGACTCTCAAAGAAATCTGAGCGAAAGAGTTGCCAGGTTCCTTCCAAGGATATGCGCAAACTATAATATAATCGACACTAAGGATTATGAGCTTAAAGGTATAAGCCAGAAATTCAGAGGTAATATCTCTCATCTTGTCATGAGAGCCATAACCTCAAGAATCGATGCTCATATAGAAAAGCTTAACTGCCATCCAATGGAGATAAGAAGGTATTACAGACAGCTTGATTATTAATAGCTAAAAATTAAGCAGGCTGCTTCAAATGATTGAGGTGGTCTGCTTTCACTATTAAGAGAGGTATATGCAATGAAGATTGGAATGTTTACCTCGGGCTATCAGCGAAGCCCTATTGAGGATATATTTAAAGATGCGAGGCAATTTGGGTATGACTATATTGAGCTATGGGGTGGAAGACCTCATGCTTATCCTTATGATCTTATGAGAGGACAGGTAAGTGAGTTGTTAAGACTCAGAGACAAGTACCAGCTGCCTATCAGGGTTTATACTCCTGAGCACAATGCATACCCTTACAATTACATGATAGGTGATGAATATCAGAGGAAGGAATCCGTTGAATATCTTAAGACTGCATTGGAGCTTGGCAAGGCTCTTGGTGCAGACTATACAGTTGTTTCAGCAGGTCATGCTGGCTATGGAGCCAGTAAATGTGATATACTTTCAAGACTACACAGAAGTATAAGGGATTTGGCTGAACATGCAGATTTTTTGCAGCATACCCTGTTGATTGAAGCACTTACGACCTTAGAGTCAAACGTCTGCACCTCTGCAGATGATTTGGTTGAGCTGGTAAATTATATCGATTCCCAATTCTTTGGAGCAATGTGCGATGTAGTTCCTCCATTTATCCAGGATGAGAGTATAATGGGGTACTTTGAAAAGCTTGGAAGCAAGCTCAAGCATCTGCATATAGTTGACAGTGATGGAGTCTCGGATACGCACCTGCTGCCCGGTGACGGCAAGATCCCATTAAAAGAGCTTATGAAAGATATTGCTGATACTGGCTATAATGGTGGAGCGACTATTGAGCTTGTCACAGCATATATAAGTGAGCCATCATATTATTCAAGGTTGGCAATAGAAAGACTGAAAAATATAATTGAACGGTGAGGTTTATATGGAAAGAAATATCAAGATAGCTGCAGTAGGCGATAATTGCATAGACTACTATGACACCACTGGAGAGATATTTCCGGGAGGAAATCCTGTGAATGTAGCGGTTTACATAAAAAGAATGGGTGGAGATTCTTCTTATACCGGAGTAGTTGGTAAAGATGAATACGGACAGTTTATGATCGATGCAATTTCTGCAAAGGGAGTAGATGCTTCCCATATCAGGATAACTGAGGGTAAAACCGCATTAACTCACGTTCAGCACGTAGATGGTGACAGAGTATTGGGTGATTATGATGAGGGAGTAATGGCTGCTTTCAAGTTGACTGATAGGGAGATTGATTTTCTTTGTGAGCACAATCTTGTTGCCACTGGGATTTGGGGTAAGGTAGAAGGCGATCTTCATAAGATCAAGCGAAGAGGGACTCCAATAGCCTTTGATTTTGCTGATAAGGCAGACCATGAGATAACTCAAAAAGCCTTGCCCTTTGTAGATTACGCTTTTTTCTCGGATGATAGAAAGAATGATGAAGAACTTAAGGAGTTTATCAAAGATATTAAATCCAGAGGTCCTGGCGTAGTAGTAGTAACCAGGGGGGAAATTGGGAGCATGGCGTATGATGGTAAAAATTTTACTAAGTATGGAATAGTTGAGTGTGATGTAGTAGACAGTATGGGTGCTGGTGACAGCTATATAGCAGGCTTCATTATGGGTATTCTTGAGGGCAAATCAATTATCGAATGCATGAAGATGGGAGCATTAAGTAGCAGTATAACTCTGGGTTATTACGGAGCATGGTAAATGGACAGTGGGAACGTTCTAGTGACCTAAGAGAAATCTTTGATTTAGCTAACGAAGCTGCATTTTGACTGGAATTGAACTAAATATGTAAAAATTACCCTATGAAAAATCATGATAAATTTGATTTTTCATAGGGCATTGTTTTAGCTATTGGTATCAGTCATTGACTCGATTATGAAGATTTGACCACTCGAGTTAAATGTGACTCTTACTTGTGAGCCTATTAAACTATCAAGGCCTTCAGCGCCTATGACTATAACCTCTTCAGCAAGTGAATATACGTTAACTAACTCATCTGCCAGTTTCTTTAGATCTGCAACTCTACTATTGTTGCCATCTGAAGGGTCTGGTACATCCTCCTCAAATTCCTTGATTGATTGCAAATATTTCCAGAGCTCTATCGGCTCACCAGTTGGAGATACAAATGGCCTATATACTTTTAGTACGTCTCCGTATCCGTCAGAATCAAGATCTCCGATGATAAGTGATAGAGTATCTCCATAGTTGAAATCGGTATCTGTTTCTAAATTGGAAAGATCTCTAATGATTGGTTTTTCATTAACCGATTCACCAGCTTCAATAATTTGCCTCGGGATGAAAAGTGCATTATATGTGATCTTCGCCATTTCTGCTCTGGTTATTGGTTTGCTTGGATGAATGCTGACACCTTCTATGATCCCTATTTCTTCTGCCTTTGAGATATAGGAGGCTGGCCATTTGGTAGAGTCGATTGTTGTCTCATAGCCAAGTAAACGAATCAAAACTGTTATTGCTTCAGCATGTGTAAGATTCTTTCTTGGTCCAAAGCTTCCATCACCGTAGCCCTTGACCCATCCTTTTTCGGCTACGAAGGAGACTGAATCCATTGCCCATTCTGCAATCACTGAAACATCAGTAAAGACATTTGTTGGAGAATTGCTTGGAGGTGGAGGGGGAGGTGGTGAACTTCCTCCAGGAGATTGATTTACCGTTATGTCGATGCCAGGTATAGGGTCACCCAATCGCTGGTTTGTACCACCTGCGTTATCGTCTAGTGAGGATGCCAATCTTGAAATTATGACTACAAACTCCTGACGCGACAATTGATCATCAGGTCTAAAGTTTCCAGTTCCTCCATCACCCTTAAGGGTGCCTAGAGCCTTTAAATATGATATGGCTTGGTAGTGGGGGTCACCAACGATATCAGGGAAACCTCCTTGAACAAATTCCTCTGCAGAAATGCTGACAGTTCCAAAAATCATTATAACTGCAAGGAAAATAGATATTGTATTTTTAAATTTCATAGCTATACTCCTTTCTTTGAATTGTCATACCATTCTATAAAGAGTATTAACGATCAGTGTTACTCTTTTATTACCCAATAAATGTTGTAGTTATGACATATAATAAGATTAAATTTCACTGGGGGACGTTCTAGTGACCTAAGAGATATCATTGATTTGGCTAACGAATTCACACTTTTTCCTCTCATTCGAGGAACTTAAAGGG
>CAZHLQ010000136.1:0-1709 GCA_964533235.1 uncultured Gudongella sp.
GAAAATACTTACCGTGTTTTCGACCATATTTATTCCCCTGACATTCCTTGCAGGAGTTTATGGTATGAACTTCAGGTATTTCCCTGAATTGGACTGGAAGCTGGGATATTTTGGATTCTGGGGGATATCAGCCTTGATAACGGTATTTATGCTGAGATTCCTACGAAATAAGGGTTGGCTCTAAGCCTTAGCTACAAGGTAAGCTCCAAGGAGCACTCCTGCGCCACCAACAAGCTGCCATAGTGTAAGATATTGATTAAGGATAACTGCTGATAATAAAACTGTAAAGACTGCCTCCGTCAAGCTTATGATGGAGGTTTTTGTCGGTCCAATATACTCCATGCCCTTGAAAAAAGTCAACATAGCTACTACAGAGCAAATAATAGCTATACCTGCGATCCAGATCCAGGTCGAAGGAGTAAAATCGAGACTGAAGCCTCCAGATGCCGATCCAATCACTAAGGTACCAAGAGAAGAAAACAGCACTATATATGCGCTTGCTATAATTGCAGGCACTCTTTTTATCAGGATATTACTAGCAACTATATATAACGAATACACTAAGGAAGCCAGAAGAGCAAAGCCAATCCCGCGGATATCTACCGAGCCCATGGAGGTACCCATTACGAGTACAAGCCCGAGAGAAGATATGATGATTGAAGCCACAAGCCTTAAGGAGGGCTTTTCTTTATCTATAAAATATGTAATTACGCTGACAAGAACAGGATATGTATATAGAAACATACTTGCAATAGCAGGCGTCACATACTGTAGTGACATAAAGAAGAATCTGCTCTGAAGTGTATAACCGAATACTCCAAGAAGGAGGAACTTGAATAGTGTTTTTTTATCAAGCCTTATATCGTAGCCTTTGATTTTTAGGTAGCTGAAAAATATGATCGATGCAAGAGTAAACCTTATTAGTAAGAGTGTGCTGGCATCAGCCCCACCATCGTATGCAAAAACAATAAATATGGGTAAAAAACTGAAGGCAAGTGCTGAGGTAAGTACCAATAGGACTCCCTTCAAATAATTATTCATTCCATATTACCTCCCAAATGTTATGAATCAATTATACAATGCAAGGATTAGCAATACAACTCATTCCATGGCTGTTCGATTAGTTTATTGCTTATATTTTCTCGCTACAAAGAAATCATTGAACTAAAGCTTGAAAGGTGTTATTATAATCATAGATACAGAATAGATACAAAATTAAAGTGTAACGATACAATAAAAGGAGTGTTCCACATGAAAAAACCTAAGACACTCGTCACATATGCTGTATTAATTGCATTGACTGTTGTCATGACTATGGTAGTTCAAATACCAACACCGACAAGCTACGGTTATCTTAATCTCGGAGATATGGTGATCTTCATAGCAGCATTTATGTTCGGTAAGAAAGCAGGATTTCTCGTTGGAGGTATAGGATCGGCAATGGCTGATATTCTTCTTGGCTGGGGAGCATATGCACCCATAACCTTCGTGGCAAAGGGTATGGAGGGATTTGTAGCCGGGCTTCTAATGGAAACTGCATGGGGCAAGAAATTACCCTTTATACCAACCGCTGTAGGAGGTCTTGTAATGGCAGGGGGTTACTATCTAGCTGAGATATTTATGTATGGTGCCAAGGCTGCAGTAGTAAATCTCCCGGCGAATATAATGCAAGGTATATTCGGTGCTGCAGCAGCTACAGTACTTTGGAG
>CAZHLQ010000137.1:0-1908 GCA_964533235.1 uncultured Gudongella sp.
ATAGAATCTCAGGAAAATATTAAGGTAGTTGCACAAGCGTCAAGTCAGGACGAGATCATTTCACTTGGAGTAAGTACAAATGCAGATATTTTAATCATTGATCCTCAACAAAAAGACTACAATGGCTTTGATATAATAAGAATAATGAAGGAAAGAGGATTTTCCGGGAAAGTGATTCTTCTGATGAGTGATATTTGTAGTGAGGTATATGTGCAGGCTAATAAGATTAAGGTAGATGGTTACCTGTTGAAAACAGCATCGCCTGATAAGCTTATCAGGTCGATCAATGAGGTTAGCAAAGGGAAACTATTCACAGATGAGGATTTTGAAAAATCCCTATTAGAATCTAAAGAGTGCAGCCACAACGATAAAGCTGAGAGCGATAAGGTTGAACAACTTTCTCAGCGAGAATATGAGATACTGCGTCTTGTTGCATCGGGTAGGAATAACAAGATTATTGCAAGCCAACTTTTTATTAGTGAAAAGACAGTAAAAAATCACCTAACACAAATATTCAAGAAGCTGGAGGTTTCTGATAGGGTCCAGGCAACATTATTTGCAGTTAAACACAATATAAAATAGGTCTGAGCCATAGACTCAGACCAAGCTTTTGATAGAAGCTCTGAAGCTCTCTCCTATAGGGGAGAGCTTTCTTGATTTATGATGAACAAGGTAGAACTTTCTTGAAAGCTCAATATCATCAACTTTGAGCACTTTGTACTTAAGTCCTTCAATTATTGGACCCGCATCTATATCCTTTTCAGAAATAAAGCTCGAACCTACCCCAAGTGCAACCATTCTTTTTATAGCTTCTACATCTTCGATCCATGCAACTATTTTAAGTCTTTCAAGATCAAAACCAGAATTTTTCATAGCCAACCTAACAGATTCTCTGGTGCCTGAACCCTCTTCCCTAAAAATAAAAGGATGGTCTATAATTGATTCCAATGATACACTTTCGTAATCATTTTTACCAAGAAATTGATCTTTTGGAGCAATAAGTACCAAATTATCTTCCATGACTGGGACATATGTCAGATTTCGAGTATCATATTTTGCTCCGACAAACCCAAAATCAGTATCACCGCTTAAAATATCCTCGATTATTTGAAGCGAATCTTTATCACTAACTGAAAATGATACGTCAGGATATTTTAGTAGAAAGCTTCGAATAAGAACTGGAAGAAGATGTTTTCTCGGCACTGAGCTTGCGCTTATTTCCAGGTGACCCTCTACCCTGCCCTTGTAGCTGTCTAGCTGATACATCGCAGTTTCATAAGTATTGATCATGTCTAAAGCATTAGTATATAGGATTTGGCCAGCATCAGTAAGGGTAATCCCTTTAGAAAGTCTGTTGATAAGGACCGTATCAAATTCCTTTTCGAGAGATTGTATGTGGTTTGAAACAGTAGGCTGTGTTAAGAATAATGATTCTGCTGCCTTTGAAAAACTTTTTAACTTAGCTACTTCTACAAATGTTTTTAATTGTCTTATATCCATGAAAATACCTCCTGACGGCTATTGTCATTATCTTATCAAAATTTCCTTGAAATGTGAACGATAGTCTTTGAATATTTACAGCTTTAGAATTTATTGAATTGTTATTGACAACCAATAAGAAACCTTGTATAGTATTAACTTGTCAGGAAAAAAGCCGAAAATGAGTTTGCCGTATAATGTTGATAAAAAGTCACATTTAAGTCTAAAATTCAATTGACAACTGTACTCAGTTTTGGTATACTGAACAAGTCACCTCGAGAGGGGTGCCGTTGAACCTAGATAACTAAACAGTGTGAGAACTTTGAATGAAACCAAAGATTTCAATTTTTAAGAACAAATAATATGAGCTAGACAAACTTTTAAATGAGAGTTTGATCCTGGCTCAGGACGAACGCTGGCGGCGTGCCT
>CAZHLQ010000138.1:0-12785 GCA_964533235.1 uncultured Gudongella sp.
ATATAATTATATATCTTTTCACCATCAATTACAAAGCATGATTTCCACCTTATTAACTCAGGGTCTGAACGGTCGATGCTTTGGTCCGGGAATGGGTCCAGGTAGTAGGCTGTTTTTTTGAAGCCCAGCTTTTCATAGACGTGGATCGCTCGTTCATTAAACTCAGCGACCTCTAAAAACAGTGCTTTCATTCTGAGAGCTCCAAAATAATACTCCAGAAATATCTCCAAAGCTTGGGTACCCAAACCTTTGTTGATATTATCAGGGTCAAAGACTATGCCAAGAAAGGCTGTTCTCTTGAATAGCCTTTTATTCTTCATCCCCATGTAACCGACCAGTCTGTCCGACTTGTCTCGAACAGAAAAATAGCTGTTCCTCCAAGTGAAGGTTTTGAACCTGAACCAGGTTTTTACCTCGGTGTCGTTTATGTATGGGAAGTTGTAGTCAGCAAGAAGCTTGCTTTTATGCTGACCCCATGACCGCATGTCATACGCATCCTTCATTGTAAGTGGTGCAAGTCTAAGGCTTTCCCCTTCAAGCTCCAAAGTGCTTCCTCCTTAAAGGGGTACCGGAGACTGGTCCCCGATACCCCGTTAGTGATCTTATATAGTCAATTTCTTTTTATGCTTCATAGTCATTCTTACTATCAGTCTGTATCTATGAATTTCTCCATATTCAGGAACTTAGTGTATTCCTGCTTGAACACCAGCTCTATGCTGCCTGTTGGACCATTCCTGTGTTTTGCTATTATGACCTCTCCGATATTTTTCTTCTCGGATTCCTTGTCATAGTATTCGTCTCTGTAAAGGAACAATACTACGTCTGCATCCTGCTCAATAGCTCCTGATTCTCTAAGGTCTGAAAGAATAGGCCTATGGTCGCTTCTGAGCTCGGGGGCACGGGACAACTGTGAGAGTGCTAGAACTGGGCACTCCATTTCCTTTGCGAGCCCCTTTAATCCTCTCGATATAGCCGATATCTCCTGTTGTCTGCTTTCTACCCTGCCGTCTACCTGCATGAGCTGCAGGTAGTCTACTACTATTAAGTCCAGTCCCTTCTCTACCTTAAGCCTTCTGCACTTTGCTTTCATCTCCATTAGAGATATACCGGCAGTGTCATCGATGTATATTTCCATCTTTGAAAGTGGCCCCATGGCGTTTACTACCTGTATCCACTCATCATCTGCCAGATTCCCGCTGATTATCTTTTGAAGATCGACGTGTGCAGTTGAGCTTATGATCCTCTGTACAAGCTGTTCCTTAGACATCTCCAGTGAGAACACTGCTATCTTGCCGTTTCCTTTAATAGATGCATTGGTTGCAATATTTACGCCGAAGGCAGTTTTACCCATTGATGGTCTTGCTGCAAGAAGCACAAGGTCTGATTTCTGAAGTCCAGACAGCTTCCTGTCCAGGTCTGAAAATCCAGTTGTAAGGCCTGTTAGTCCTCCCTTATTGGCAGCTCTCTCTTCGATTTGAGCAAAGCTTGTAAGCAGGACCTCACTTATTGGTACGATGCCTTTTTTATGTGCTCCCTGAGTTATGTCAAATATGTTTTTCTCTGCCTTTTCGATTATTGCGTTTACTTCCTCGCTGTTTTCGTAGGCTAGTCCCATTATCTCGTTGCTTGATTTGATAAGCTTTCGAAGCGTTGATTTCTCTTCTACGATGTTGCAGTAGTATTTTGTGTTTGCTGTGGTAGCTATGCTGCCGGACAAATTGGCAAGATAGTTTATCCCGCCGACTGGTTCAAGTGTCCCTCTCCTCTTTAATTCCTCAGAAAGGGTTATGATGTCGACAGGCTCATTTCTATTGTTTAAGACGATCATAGCCTCAAAGATCTCCTGGTTGGCTTCCTTGTAGAAGTCATCAGGCCTTATGGTCTCCATGGCTGTGTTTATTGCCTCCTTGTCCAGGAGCATCGCTCCAAGGACTGACTGCTCTGCCTCCAAGCTATGTGGAGGTATCCTGCCCAGGCCAGTATCCAAAAAAATCACCTCTTATATTGTCACTACGTTAACTTTCAGCTTTGCAGATACCTCAGGGTATAGCTTCAAATCTACTTCTGCCGCTCCAGCATTTTTGATATTGTCCTTCATTTCAATTTTTCTCTTGTCAATTTCAACTCCGTGCTGATCCTTGAGTGCTGCAGCGATATCCTGCGAGGTTATGGAGCCAAACAGCCTGCCGCCGCTTCCGCCCTTTGCCTTGACCTCAACTGTCAGCTTTTCAAGCCTTTCCTTCAGTGCCTTTGCTTCCTCCAGCTCCTGTTTCTTCTTAGCGGCCTCCTGTTTCTTGGCTTCCTCCCACTTCTTGAGGTTTTCTGATGTTGCCTCTATAGCCATATTCCTTGGTATCAAATAATTTCTCGCATAGCCGTCCTTTGAATTTACAAGGTCTCCCTCCTTGCCCATTCCCTTGACTTCCTTAAGCAGAATCACCTTCATTTCTTTTCACCTTCCTTTAAGAATTTGCCTATGATATCTATCAACAATTTTTCTGCATCATTCATTGAAAGCTTCTCGATCTGGGCTCCAGCACTTGTAAGGTGTCCTCCGCCGCCTAATTTTTCCAATATTAGCTGTACACTAATATTCCCCAATGATCTCCCGGATATGTGTATCTTGTCCTCAAGCTTGCTCAATACAAAGGAGGCCTCCACGTCGTTGATATTTAAAAGCTCATTGGCTGCCTGAGCAGCTATTAGAATGGAGTCTTCATTGGTTACCTCTAGCCTGCCGATGGCTATTTTGTCATAAACCATCTTAGCCGAACGTACGACCTCTGCCTTGTTTATAAAGGTGCTGAAATCGTCTCTGAACAGCTGCTTGACGACGGTTGTGTCCGCTCCTGCTCTCTTAAGCACTGAGGCTGCCTCGAAGGTCCTTACTCCTGTCTGGAAGCTGAAGTTCTTCGTATCCACTGTTATCCCGGCAAGCATTGCCTCTGCTTCGAACTTTGTAAGATTTGTCTCATCGCTCATATAGGTGAGTACCTCCGTTACAAGCTCTGAGGTGGAGGAAGCATAGGGCTCAAGGTAAGTTAGTACAGGGTCCTTTACAAACTCTGCTCCTCTTCTGTGATGATCGATCACCACCACCTTGTGAGTTTTTTCTAAAAGCTCAGGTGCCTCCATAAGGCTTGGCTTGTGGTTATCCACCGCTATCATAAGATCCTTCTCATCGATAAGGTCCATAGCGGCATCTCCAGTAATGATCTTATCCTCCATCTCCGGAGCCTCCTGCCTCATTCTGTCCATAAGATTCCTTATTGATGGATTTTCTCCGTTTAGTACAAGCAATGCCTTTTTATCTCGATTCTCAACAGCCCTCATTATACCTATTGATGAGCCTATGGAGTCCATATCGGGATTTTTATGACCCATTACGAATACCATGTCTGACTGATCTATTAGCTGTCTAAGTGCATCTCCTATTACCCTCGCCTTGACCTTGTTCCTTTTTTCCATTGCCTTGGATTTGCCTCCGTAGAAATCGAAGGAGTTTCCAATATTTACTACAGCCTGGTCTCCACCACGACCTAGTGCTATGTCTATAGCCGCGTTGGCGTTTCTAAAGGATTCAAGCAATGTCTTACCTGCCTGACAGGCACCTACGCTTAATGTTATTGGGATCGTATTTCCCATGTTCAGATCTCTGATCTGATCCAGAAGGTCGAAGCGCTTACCTTTGATATCCTCCAGACCGCGCTGGTCTACAAGTACGAGGTACTTATCGTTTTCATACTTCCTGACCAAACCATTGTACTGGCCGAAGTATGAGTTTATAAGCTTGTCGATCTCTGCCAGTACCATCGGTCTATGGGTGTCTGGAGTGGAGTTTTTAACATCATCGTAATTATCGACATTTATAAGTGCAACAATCGTTTTTTCATCGGAGTACATCTTTATAAGGTTTTGGTAATCTGTATCCTCTACCCAATAAAGCATAGTTATGTTTCCCTTTGCAAAGCTTCCTTTGCCTTCAATGAAATTAGGAAGTACCTTGAAGCACTTATCCATGTACTTCATATCAAGTGGCTCATTTTCTTTTTTCTTGTTCAGCTCTGTCATATTGAAGGAAGGTATAAGCTCACTTATTGATCTGTTAAGTACGTCTCCTCCTCCCATCAGCTCAAGGAATGGTGTATTATACCAGGTCACTGTTCCCAGATCATCTATGAATGACAAGGGAAATGGCATATTGAATATGGCATGTTTTGCGGCTGAGTCGAAGGTATGAGACAGACTCTCTATGTATTTTGCAAGCTCTCTGTTCTTTTCGTCTATCTTCTTATGGGTGTAGTAAACCATATAGCCTACAACCAAGGCCATAACGAAGGCAACTATAGGTTGGAAAAAAGCAATGATAGCTACCATTAGTCCCATAATTATAAGATATATCCTGTTGTCTGCCCATGTGTAAAGTTTATCTTTCATCGCTATCCTCCTACAGGGATTTTCTTCTACGCAGCTTCCTGAAGTCAAGAACTATGTCTGCACCACCAAGCAATGATACTACTGTAAGCATTGGAGAGAGCATTATTAGGAACAACATCAGGATCCCTCTGATGATGCTGTTCATTTTTAGCTTAAGTAAATAGTGATCTATAACTGCAAGTCCCTGAACTATAAATACCGTCCCTACAAGCACGATCAGGTTCATGAATATTACGTCATAAAAGCCTGAATCAATTGATTTTACTGCAAATATTCCAACGAAAACTATCAGCATTCCTATCCCAAAGTTATTAGGTACTGTAAACCTGTGCAGCCATGGCATTGGCAGGACACCTATACCAAGAGCTCTGAGTAGTCTTACTGAAAACAGGTAGTTCAAATAGCTTACAACAAATGCCATTACCATTATTATTGCCGGAAGTATAAGGATCAGGTAAGAATATGCTTCCTCCAGCATCGTCTTTGTCTTATCCAGCTCATAGGCACTCATCCCCATCCCCTCAAGCATTTCAAGCTGCATGAAAAGAGTCTCACGGAAGGTCTCCTCGACCTGTTTTACAACGCTTGTTCCAGATGCGTTGCCGAATAATGCGAATAGTATCATTGTACTTACGAAGAATATTATTGACCCTGTTGCAAGAACCTCTAGAGGTCTTCTTCGCTTTCTCATGCTTAATGTTATTCCAAATGCCATTGGTCCGAACATCCCTATTACCACAAGTGCGCTGGTGAAATCAGAAACAAGGCCTATAGCAGCAGCAGAAACAGCCATAAGCAGCCCCATGTTCACAAGCCCATGCTTCACTCCGTATATCACGAAGCCCAACGGGAACAATATAAGCAGGAATGGGAAAAAATAGATGGCTATAAGACCTCCCAGGACCTCCATACCAAGGATCCCTGCGCCTTCAATTATTGGAATCATCCATTTGTTGTCCTTGTTCAAGTGCTTCACCCCGTATTTTTAGTGCTTCCTTTGATTATATTATATAATAGAAGATAATAAAAGTGTTATAGGAATCGGATTTAAGGTTATGCACTTTAAATCGGTGTTGGTCCTAAAAAAAAGAAAAGAGAGGTTTCCCTCTCTTAGTCTGCACTGTATGGCAATAACGCCACTTGTCTTGCTCTTTTAACAGCTATTGTAAGCTGTCTTTGGTGTTTTGAGCAGTTTCCTGAAATTCTTCTTGGGAGGATCTTTCCTCTTTCTGTGATGTATTTCTTAAGCTTGCTCACGTCTTTATAATCGATGTGTGTAGATTTGTCAGCGCAAAAGCTGCACACTCTTTTTCTTGGTTTGAACCTTCTTTGCATCCTTTTCCCCTCCTTAATTAGAATGGAATATCGTCATTGTCGGTTGGGTGGAAGCCATCCAATTCAGGATAATCATGGCTGTTATTATTGAAGCCAGTGGAGGTCTTATTTGTGTTCTCTCCCCACTCAAGGAACTCTACGTTGTTGGCCACCACGTCTGTGGTGAAAACCCTCTTGCCGTCCTTGTCGTCGTAGCTGCCAGTCTGAATTCTTCCCTGTATGCCTACCAGCTTACCTTTATTGAGAAAGTTGGCGCAGTTTTCTGCTTGCTTTCCCCAAACGACTATTCTGATGAAATCAGCAGTCGGTTGATTTTTCGATTCCATTTCTTGTTTTTTATCTCGTGAAAGACCTTTGTCAACAGCAATCGTGAACGTGGATACGGGTGTCCCTGAATTTGGAATGTACCTTAGCTCAGGGTCTCTCGTGAGTCTTCCTATCAATGCAACATTATTCAAGTCATTCACCGTCCTTTGGATTATTCTTCCTCTTTAACGATCATATGTCTCATAATGCCTTCCGATATCTTTGCAATTCTGTCGAATTCCTTAACTACTTCTGGGTTTGACTCGAAGTTGATCAGTACGTAGTACCCTTCAGCCAAATCATCGATCAGATATGCAAGCTTCCTCATTCCCCATTCGTCTTGTGTTGTTATACTACCGCCAGCTTCGATGATTCCCTTGAATCTCTCTAATAGCGCTACTCTTTTTTCTTCCTCGAAATTTGGGTAAAAGATTACCATAGCTTCATATTTTCTCATGTATTTCACCTCCTTATGGACTATCGGCTCTATCCTTATGATAGAGCAAGGAACACTGAAGTATTATACCATAGCGATTTTCGCTTGGCAATAACAATGATACCCTTCTTTACACAAATTTTACAGCCTAAGTAGATTAATTTTAACATGAAAAGCCTATAATAGCATTAAGAATAATATAAAAGAGGATGATATTATGAGAAGTAAATTTGATCAGGATCTTGAAAGGCTTAACTCTGAGTTGACTGAGATGGGTAATCTCATAGAAAGCTCAATAGAATCAGCTGTAACAGCTTTAAAGGCACAGGATGTCGAGCTGGCTCAAAGAGTTATTGCCGGAGACAAGGAAGTAAACGATATGGAGAGGGCTATCGAGGATCTCTGTCTTAAGCTTATACTCAGGCAGCAGCCTGTAGCCAGGGATTTACGACTTATTTCCTCGGCATTGAAGATGATCACCGATATGGAGAGGATCGGCGACCAATCTGCGGATATCTCTGAAATAACCATCAGGCTCGCTGACCAAAAATACCTTAAGGAGCTTGTGCACATTCCTCAAATGGCCGATGCAACTATCAAAATGGTTAGGGACAGCATCGATGCATTTGTGAGAAGGGATATTGAGCTTGCAAAGAGCGTTATCTACTATGATGATATCGTTGACAACCTGTTCAACGTCATCAAGGATGAGCTGATTGGTTATATAAAGGCAGGGATAGGATCAAGCGAGCAGGCTATCGACCTTATGATGATCGCAAAATATTTTGAAAGGATCGGCGACCATGCGCAAAACATTGCGGAATGGGTATACTTTGCAATAGCAGGTGACCATTTCACAAGGAGTTGATCTAATGAAGCTGATATACTGTGTTGAGGATGATGAGAGCATAAGAGAGCTGGTTTTGTACGCCCTGAAAAACGAGGGCTATGATGCAGTTGGCTTTGAGTCTGGAGAAGGTCTTGTAAATGCTAAGGTTCCGGACCTTATACTTCTTGATATCATGCTTCCAGGCGCAGATGGCTACAGTATATTGAAGCAGCTTCGAAAGGAATCGCAAACCAGAGAGGTCCCTGTGATAATGCTTACCTCCAAGACCAGTGAATTTGACAAGGTACGAGCTCTTGATATGGGAGCTGACGACTACATTCCAAAGCCCTTTGGGGTAATGGAGTTGTTGTCCAGGATCAGAGCTGTCTTAAGGAGAGCTCAGCCTCGCAGCGATGCCGTATATCTCACAGCAGGAGGCGTATCCTTTGATTATGAGAAGCATATGGTCCTTGCTAACGGCAAGGAGGTAGTTCTTACTCCAAAGGAATTTGATCTGTTGTATTATCTTATGAAGAATTCTGGACTTGTATTGACAAGAGATAAAATCATGAATGAGGTTTGGGGCTTCGATTTCGAAGGTGAATCCAGAACTGTTGATGTCCATATAAGGACTCTCCGAATGAAGCTTGGAGACGCCGGAGAGTATGTCCAAACCGTTCGCGGGGTGGGCTACAAGTTTGGAGGATAATTTATGCAAAATAGGATATATGTGTATCTCGCGGTAGTAGTAAGTATCACAATGTTGATCACCACTTCGGTGATTGCTTTTATTGTCTATGACTTGGCAAGAGGCCCAGGAACTATTGAAACCCTTAGCTTTGGTGAGGTGTTCATGTCTATGGTCCCTGCTGCAGTCGGCGTTTTAGTTATTCTTCTGGTAACATTATATCTGTTGTCTCACCGACTTGCTGACAGGTTGATGGCGCCAATTAAAAGAGTAGCTTCCAGTGTGGAAAGTATTCTTACTGGAAAGCCTGTGGATGAGATTTCAATATTACCAGAGATCAGACCTTTCGTAGATACTATCGACCGCCAGAAAAAGCAGGTTGATTTAGCTCTTCATGAACTCAGAGAGGCAGAGAAGGTTAGAAGAGAGTTTACGGCCAATGTATCTCACGAGCTGAAAACTCCCCTTACCTCGATAATAGGTTATGCTGAAATGCTTCAAAATGGAGTAACAAATGAGGAAGACTCAAGAAAATTTGCCGGAGTTATCCACAAGGAGGGCTCCAGACTTTTAGAGCTTATCGATTCGGTAATAAGCCTCTCCAGGATGGAGGATTCAAATGCAGTTAAGACATTTGAAAATCTTGAGCTTCACAAGGTGTCAATGGACCTGATAGAACAGCTACAGTTCTCAGCAAAGGAAAAGTCCGTTGAGCTATTCCTTGAAGGCTCTCCACTTCAGATCAGGGGAGACAAAAGGATGATCCAGGACCTAATTTTTAACCTTCTTGATAATGCCATCAAGTACAATAGGATGGGCGGAAGCGTTAAAATAAGTCTTTCTGATGAGGGTACCCAAGGTGTCATCAAGGTTGCCGATACTGGTATAGGTATTCCCGCAGAAGACATTGAGAGGGTCTTCGAGAGGTTCTACAGGGTCGATAAAAGCAGGTCAAGGAAGGCTGGAGGCACAGGTCTTGGACTTTCTATAGTAAAGCATATCGTTGAGTTTCATGGGGGCAGTGTATCGATCGACAGTGAGGTCAACAGGGGCACAACTGTGATAGTTAAGCTTCCTAAATAACGATATAGAAAATCCGCAGGGCTTAAGCTCTGCGGATAGTTTTTTAGGTATTTTATTTCATTGCTTCCTTAATTACCTGTGCAAGTCTCTTCATTCCCTCTACAATAAGCTCATCGCTCATAGCCGAGTAGTTAAGTCTCATGCAGTGCTCGTTCCCGCCATTGGCAAAGAAGGATCCGCCTGGTACAAACGCAACGTTCTTCTCAAGAGCCTTTACTGCCAAGTCTCTTGTGTTTATATATTCAGGTAGTTCTACCCAAGTGAATAATCCTCCCTGAGGTCTTGTAAACTTGACTCCCTCTGGGAATTCCTCATCCATTACCTTAAGCATAAGGTTTCTTCTTCTAAGATATGTTTCCTTGATCTTTTCGATGTGCTCCTCAATGTTATAGCTTTCAAGGAATGTAGCTACCTCTATCTGTGAAATGGTACTTGATTGAAGGTCTGCTCCCTGCTTGACTAGAATAAACTTGTTGAGTATCTCGGGTGAAGCGGCTACCCAGCCTAGTCTTAGACCTGGACAAAATATCTTTGAGAAGGTCCCAAAGAATACCACTCTTCCTTCTGTGTCATAATGCTTGATCGCAGGTAGTATTTCGCCTTCAAATCTTAATTCTCCGTATGGGTTGTCTTCAATTACTACGATGTCATACTTATTGGCAAGCTCTACCAGCTTTATTCTCTTTTCCGTTGACCAGGTCTTTCCTGATGGGTTCTGGAAATCTGGAATAACATAGATATACTTGACATTATCTGTATTCTTAAGTATTTCTTCAAGCTCTTCCATATTCATACCGTCATCCTCAAGCTCTACGTCGATAAACTTAGGCTCATAGGCTTTGAATGCATTTATCGCTCCCAAATAGCTTGGCTTTTCAACTATTATAACGTCTCCTGGATTTATGAATATCTTTGCAGCAAAGTCCAAGCCTTGCTGTGAACCGCTTGTCACAAGGACATCATTGGCTGTCATGTGAACATTTACTTTCTCCATTCTCTTCGCTATAGCTTCCCTAAGTGGCTGGTAGCCCTCTGTGGGTCCGTACTGAAGAGCTTTCGAGCCGTGTTTTTCCATAACTTCCTTACTAATATGTATCATTTCTTCCACTGGGAACAGCTCTGCTGCTGGCAGACCACCTGCGAAGGAAATGATTTCTGGTCTTTGGGTCAGTTTAAGGAGCTCTCTGATTTCTGAGGCCTTGATATTTTCCATTCTCTTTGCAAATTTCAATTGCATGGCATACACCTCCATTTTAAATCGGAAAACCTTTTCCCGTTCTATACTTATATATTACCATCTTGCATGAACGCTTGTCTATATTAAAAAACTATAAAATTCCATGAAGCTGGATGTTCCTATCCAGCTTCATGGATCATAGTACAAGTTCAGTTTTTTTGCTGCTTCCAAAGTATCTATGAAGATCGTAGGGTGAGAATATTCCCTTATCTGTTACTACTCCGCTCACAAGATGAGGCGGGGTGGCATCAAAGGAAGGATAGTATCCCTTAACTCCCTCCATTGCAGTTCTTACTCCCATAGCCTGCAACACGAAGTCGGGATCTCTCTCCTCTATCTTAACTGTATCAATGGTCTCATGACCTCTGTCTGGCACGCCCGTTACAAAGTAGGGTACTCCCATGTATTTTGCAACTATAGCTATTTGAAAAGTTCCTATCTTATTCACTACATACCCGTCCATACATATGGCATCGGCAGCTGAAGTAAATACGTCTACACCTTTCCTCTCCATTACAAAGGCTGGCATATTGTCAGTAATTACAGTTACGTCAAAGCCTTGATCATAGGCTACGCTAGCAGTCAATCTGGCTCCCTGAAAATAAGGTCTTGTTTCTGGTACGAAAAGCTTTATATCCTTGCCTCTGGCTTTTGCTTCCCTAAGCATCATTCCAACTATGGTCTCTCCAAAGCACTGGGTCATTACTGTTCCCTTGTCGGGAAACAAGTCTACAAGGTTTTTGGCTACAAGAGCTACCCTTGAATATCTCTCGTTGGTAAATTTGATAGTGTGATCGAATATAGCCTTATCAAGCTTTTCACCAAGATCAATGGAAGCTTTGGCAGCCTCGAGGCACCCGTCAACTATAAACCTCATCCTCTTGGCAGTGGTTGGTCTGGCATTGGCTATCGCGTCTGCCGCCTTATCCAGATAGCTAAGTTGATCCTCCCTGCTCATATTTCGAGCTTCATATGCGGCAAGAGCCATCCCCATACCTGCAGCCAGAAATGGGCCTGCGCTTTGGGTGACCATATCCGTAACAGCCTTGGCTACCTCTCTATAATTTCTGCATACCTCGAACTTTTTTTGACTTGGGTAGACCCGCCTGTCGAGAATTCTTACCATGCCGTCCTCATACCAGGCAACATTATCATATTGAAGCATGTATGCGAGATCTTTATCCTCTCTATGCATCATTTACCTCCTACATGGCTTTAACTATTGATGTTATCAACCTTTCCATCTTTTCCTTGGCTTTCCTTCCCTCCAAGTCTACTTCCTCAGTTGTCACTGGCTGATCAAGAACACCCGCTGCCATATTTGATATCAGGGAAATTCCCAGTACCTCCAGTCCACAATGAGCTGCTGTGATTGCCTCGGTGACAGTTGACATCCCTACTGCATCTCCTCCAAGGATCCTCATTGCTCTTATTTCTGCAGGCGTTTCGAATTGTGGTCCTGTTGCGTAGAAATAGACTCCCTCTCTAAGCTCTATTCCCTGCTTCTTAGCCTCATTTTTAGCAAGCACTCTGAGAGCTTTAGTGTACATGTCGGATACGTCAAAAAACCTTGGTCCCAGCTCAGGAATATTTGGTCCTCTTACGGGACTTGCTCCTGTGAGCTTTATGTGATCACTTATCAGCATTACATCTCCTGGTACGAACTCAGTGTTTATTCCACCGGCTGCATTTGTCAAGATCACCTTTTCAACTCCCAATAGTCTGAATACCCTCATAGGGACGGCCAGTCTTTCAAACTCATACCCCTCATAGTGGTGGAACCTTCCGCTCATACAGACTACTCTTTTACCCCCAAGGGTTCCTATCAACATCTCTCCGGCATGGGAGTCCACTGTGGACATTAGAAAGTTGGGGATCTCTTTATATTTAATTACAACCTTATTATTTATGAGCTCAGATATACCTCCTAGGGCAGAGCCCAAAACTATTCCGACCTCAACCTCTCCTCCAGCTCTTTCCAGAATATACTCTGCAGCCTTCTTGTAATAATCAAAAGCATATTTCATCAATTTTCACTTCCTCCTAATGACAACTCTTTCTAAAGTATAGCAGATTTGTGTGGAAAAGGCATCTTTATCAAAGAGCCAGTTTATATATTTTTAATACGTCTTCCTTTTCAAGGACCTTAAAGGCTCCAATTGACCCCATAAGAACTGCTTTCCCTGCCATAAGCTCAAGATCGTCGTCTGGAATACCACCTTCTGAGAAGGTTTTTGGCAATCCGATTTTAGCCAGGAATTCCTCGAATCTACTTATACCTTCCAAAGCAACCATTTCAGCTGATTTACCGGCATCGGACACTCCAAATACCTTTGTAGCGAAGCGGCCGAATCTCTCCGGATTGGTTCTGTATACGTACTTCATCCATGCTGGGAATATTATCGCCAGACTGTCTCCGTGGGTGGTACCATAA
>CAZHLQ010000139.1:0-3340 GCA_964533235.1 uncultured Gudongella sp.
ACGCCCTCAGCAGTCTCGCAACTCAAATCTGTTCATTCGCTGTGCTCATGCAGATTTGGTGCTCGTTGCAGCTAACCTACATCAACTCATTTCATTCGTTGTGTTAGGTCAAGCTCTCGAGGCGACTTGCTTAGTATAGCACTTTTCTAAGCAATGTGTCAACAGGTTTTCTAGAAGATTTTTAATAAATTTGTCTAAAACCGTCAACCTTTTATACTATACAGCTAATATGTTCTAGTGTCAACACATTTTAGAAGAAAAAAAGAGCTGCTCCGTTTATTTGGAGCAGCTCAGTGTTGTTCATATCAATCGATCATTGTCCGCTCAACTTCCTTGCGAAGCTTCTCAAGGATCCTTTTTTCTATCCTTGAAACGGTCATTTGTGAAATGTCCAGATTGTTGGCTATTGTAACCTGGGTCCTCTTATTGAAGTACCTTTCGATGAGGATCTCTTTTTCGATCTCATTAAGCTTCTCCATCGTCTTCATTAGGAAGTCATTGTTTTCTATCCTACTGAAATAGAAATCCTCCTCGCCGATAAGCTCGGCCAGATTGACCTCTTTGTCGTCGTTGTGAGAGTCGAAGGTAACGTCCAGTGATTGTGGAGTGTAAACCTTGCTCGCCTCCATAGCTTCCAGTATCTCTTCCTCAGAGGTATTAAGATAGGTAGCAATATCCTCAACAGTTGGTATCCTCTGAAGTTCTTGGCTAAGGTGTACCTTTGCATTGTTGATCTTTTTAGATAGCTCCTGGATCCTTCTCGGTACCCGAATAGTCCAGCCCTTGTCTCGGAAGTACTTCTTTATCTCTCCGATTATAGTTGGAGTTGCAAAGCTTGAGAACTCGAACCCTTTGTCTATGTCGTACCTGTCAATGGCATAAATAAGTCCTATGCTGGCCACCTGATAGATATCGTCGTAATCTATTCCTCTGTTGGCATACTTCTTTGCCAGGATCTCAGCTATATAAAGGTGGTTCTCAATAAGGACATCCCTTGTCAACTTTGACGGTCTATCCTTATATTGCCTGAAAAGTTCCTTTATCTCTGCTTTGTCCAAGCTGTTGCTTTTATCTTTATTGTAGTTATGCTTGTTAGCCATAGGACTACCATCCTTAATCTATATATTTGACCATTCTGATCTGCTCATCCAAATAGTAGGCCTCGTCCATCAGCGACTCTATGATCATTTTACTCAATTTTGCTTCTTTTGTTTCTTCAATCGAATCAAAGCTATTGTGACCGCCTATTGATATTTCAAGCTTTTCCTTCAGTATTTCGAAGGATATCTCTACCTCGTCTGAGACGTCCGGTAAGAAGGATAGTATGCATGCCTCGCCCATAGCAACCTTTAGATCGTCTATTTCATCTACATTGTAGCCAACTCTGCTCCCTACTGCTGAGGAAATCAATCTCACCAGACTAATATAGTCTGCCTTATTAGGTATCTTGACTGATATCTTATCATTGAGCATTTTCATCACCCCTTATGATGAACAGCTTATCAAGCTCTGTGATGTCAAAAAGCTTTCTGATGTTTGGTCTTATATTGTCTATATATATCTTATATTCTGTATCCTGGAGCATTTTCAAAAGGCTTATCAGAGCACCTAAACCGGTACTGTCGATATAGTCAAGTTGCCTTCCATCGATTACCAGATCAGCCTTTCTGTCCTCAAAGGATTTGACGATTTCTTCCTTAAATACAGATGAGGTATAGATATCAATTTCCCCGACAGGCTTGAAAACCCACTGATTGCTATCATGGTTAAAATCTACCTTGGTATTAAGCGACATTCATTCTTCCCTCCATCCATTGTTAATTGGTTTGTTATTCATTCTATAACAAATATGTGTTAATGTAAACAATTTTAGGGCTTCTAGTCCTCCATGTACATGGCAACTGCAACCACTTTATCGTCCTTCATCTTCATTAGTGTTACTCCCTGCGTGCTTCTGCCCATTATGGATATCTCGGATACTCCTATCCTTATTACTATACCGTTAAGGGATATCATCATGACCTCATCATGATCACTTACAACCTTAGCTGATACGATATCTCCCGTCTTTTCCTTGATGCTGTAGGTTATAAGACCCTTGCCTCCTCTGTTCTGAATTCTATATTCAGTAAGTGGAGTCCTCTTTCCGTAGCCATTTTCTGATATGACAAGCAGGTTTCTTTCCTCGTCCACGATTTCCATTGCTACGACTACGTCATCCTCATTAAGGGTTATTCCCTTGACTCCCATAGCGCTTCTGCCCATGTTTCTTACATCCTTCTCGCTGAATCTTATTGCCATACCTTTTTTGGTAACCACTATAAGATCATTTGATCCGTCTGTAAGCTTTACACTAATAAGCTCGTCAGAATCATGAAGAGATACTGCTATCAATCCTGATTTTCTGATGTTTTCGAATTGGTCAAGGCCAGTCTTTTTGATAATACCTTGTCTAGTTATCAGTACAAGGTTGTCCTCTGGATTATGCTTGTACAATGGTATTATCGCTGATACCTTCTCATCTCCTGTTAAATTAAGAAGATTGACTATTGCTGTTCCCTTGGCTTGTCTTCCGGCCTCTGGAATCTCATACGCCTTCAGTGAGTATACCTTACCCTTGTTTGTAAAGAAAAGTATCGTGCTGTGAGTAGATGTGATATATAGATCCTCGACGAAGTCTTCTTCTCTCTTCGTAAGTGCAACTATTCCTCTGCCTCCTCTTCTTTGGGGCTTATAGGTTCCCTCAGGCATCCTCTTGATGTAACCAAAGTGAGTCAGAGTTATTACAACATCCTCATCTTCTATCATATCTTCAAGATTGATCTCATGACTTGCCGCCATGATCCTGGTCCTTCTCATGTCTCCATACTTGTCCTTTATCTCAAGCAGCTCTTCCTTGATTATGTTCATCACAAGCCTTTCGCTGGCCAGGATCTCTCTAAGCCTGTTTATTTCCTTGATAAGTGCCTCATACTCTTCCTCCAGCTTATCTCTTTCAAGTCCAGTAAGTCTCTTGAGTCTCATATCGAGAATTGCCTGAGCTTGCTTATCCGAAAGAGCAAATCTGCTCATCAATGAATCTCTTGCTTCCTGGTCGTCACCTGATCCTCTTATTATCTTGATTATCTCATCGATATTATCCAAGGCGATCTTTAAGCCCTCAACTATATGGGCTCTTTCCTCGGCCTTGTTCAAGTCATACTTAGTCCTTTTAATAATAATGTCCTTCTGGTGCTCAAGGTAATAATAGAGCATTTCCTTAAGGTTCAATACCTTAGGTTCACCATTTACCAGGGCAAGATTTATTATTCCAAATGTAGTTTGGAGCTGAGTATGCTTG
>CAZHLQ010000140.1:0-4739 GCA_964533235.1 uncultured Gudongella sp.
CATATACCCCCATATGGTATATAATTTATTCAGTAACCTAGGGAGGTACATAATTGAAAACTGAGAAAAAATCAAAAAAAGGGAAAAAAGCTTTTATTATGGAATCAAAGTGTGACAGGTCACCATTCTGCCCTTCCAAGAGGGTTTGTCCCACAGGAGCGATCGAAAGAGCGGGTTTCTTTATGGGGAAGCTAATAGTAAATGATGAAAAATGTATTGGATGCGGCAAGTGTATAAAGGTTTGTCCACATGGAGCAGTAACCTTTAGATAGCTTAGAAAAGAAGCTCCCCACGTTAGGGGAGCTTCTTTTATTTCTCCTTAAGATATAGGGAATTAACAGACAACCAATAGGTTATCCTGTCATTCTTTGCATCAAGACTTATCTCAGAAGTATTGAATACTATCATAATCTCAATTTTATCATTTTCGAATTTTTCGCTCATATCATCCAAACCGACTGTTCTAGGTTGATATGCAGCTGGTGGATATTTCTCGGATATTCTGTCCAAATATCCATTCATTTCCTCATCAAGTATAACTTCATCATCCAGACTTATTCTTATCCTTGGAGCTGACCCATCATTCTCTCCAAGTATCCACTCCACAGTATACAATCCGTTGGCACCGGCGAGTTCGGCAGCACCTTCACCTTTTTTTGTGAAGTCAATTAGATTTAAAGCCCAATCATATCCGCTGATATCTATAGCTGAAGGCTCAAGATTCAACGATGTGCTGACATATTCAGATGGGGGGATATAATCGTCATATTGAGGCCAAGCCTGTTCAAATCCAAACGTGTCTTTGAAATCCTTGTAATTAGAAACATCTCTATTAAACCAATCTGGCAGATCAGCATCCCGCTGATAAGCCAGAAAGGATACCGCATCAGTGATACCTTCTCTTAGATCCTTGTCAAGGGACTCGCTCGCTGGAACGACTTCTCCCGCCTGGAGCATATTTGCGCTTAACAGCAGCTTTTCAAGACGCTGTGACTGCAGTCTGGCAGGCAGTGTGTGATATCCTGCCAATGGCAATACAGCAATCAATGAAGCCAGAGAAGTCAGGATAGCAACCTTGACATAGGCTCTATCTTTTTGCAGTATTATAAGGCCAACTGATATTACAGCTACTAACCATGTTATAAGGAAGAAGTATTCTGTAGTTTTCATACCATATTTGCCTAATTGAACGATCAGAGCCCATGCTTCAAAGCCAAGTATAAGCAATGCAGAAATTGGGTATACTCGTCTAAAAAACTTAGCGAGTCCGTTCTCGTGCTCCGCGACCATGATATGAAGCCAAATACCACCTACAGCATAGCTAGTGGCAATACTCGAGAGCCTTACAAAGCTTGAGCCTATACCCTCCATGACTGTTCTTACAGTCCATAAAAGCAGCACTACAGTCAAAGCCAATGCAATTGGCACCATGATATATGAAAAAAGTACCTCCATGAATCTTGACTGAGTTTGGGCAGATATTCTTTTTTCATCCTCCTCAGATTTCTCGAAATCTGGAAAATAACCTGCAAATATCGTGAAAGTCAAAAATCCCACAATAGTCCCAAGGTACTGATAAACCTTATAACTCATGTCATTGTAGAGCAATGCTTGAATTGCTCCTGCAACTGCAGAGGTTCCTCCCATCATTACTCCACCATAAATAGCAGCAGTAATGAAAGCCTTTTGTGTCATGAACATTGACCTTGTCATATTAGGATTCTTTCTAGGCAATCCCCCGAAAATTACAAATGCTATAACAGTAACAAATGAAACGGCCGTCATCCTGGCTACTGATATATCTGTAAGTCTCATATATCTGAAGTAATCATCCGGAAGTGGTTCTCTGCCTCCGAAGAAGTAAAGCAGTAAGAATACAACTAATATCAAGCCTGCAGTGATTAAGTTAGCAGCAGCAAAATTTTTACTGCTGTTTTTTCTGCTCCTAACATAGGTAACAGACGCTATGCCAAAAACTGCACCAAATCCAAATGCCCAGTGAAGGCAGTTGAATAGAAAGTTATACACTTCTTGTTGAGGCCAATCTAGATAAATCCTGACTGCTGTAACTATAGTAAATGCAAGAGCGCTGGCAATAGCTGCAGGGAATGTCCCAAAGGCATCCAAAGCTCCTTTAGCAACTTTGACTATTGATTTTGTAAAAGTACCCATGTTCTCACCTCCTGATTAGATAACATTCTGTTATCAGTATGATTATACCCGAATTTCAATATCTTTTATTTACATATGGGTTACAATCATAAATACAAGACCACAAATAAAAAGGTGCATACCCTTTTGAAATGGATATACACCTATGTTAGTTATTCAACCTTTATCTTTGTGGCTACATGCTGTGGTAGGAATACCATGAAAAAAATCTGTCCTGATAGTTTACAACCTCAATTAGGGGATACCACACCTCCCAATATCCAATATCCTCACTGAATATTACCGAGTCACTATACATAAAATTGTCTTCAAATGCAACCGGATATTCATCGTATAATCCATAGTATACTACGGATATACTAATACTGGTGCCAATTATCTCCTCGTAAAATATAGCTTGATTTTTCAACACTTTTGCAATATTTACGATCCCCACTCTCTCCGAATCAAGAAATTTGTTGTAATTTTCCTCTGTTACATATGCATAGATGCTAGTTATGGTTCCATCCGCTGAGATTTCGACATCATATCCATCAAAATTTATAACCTTGCCATTGGCAATTATATAAGGCATATTATCATAAAGATGATCCACTATTTGATATGTGGTCATTCCAGTTGTTATCCCAACATAATTAGAGTACCCATAATCCGAAGTCTTGTCACCTCTAACAGCTGATACTGCGTAATAAACCATCGTTCCTGGATCATATCCTTCTATCTCGATAGAGTAATCAGAATACCATTGCCACTTATTCACGCCCATATTATCCGTTACTGGAAGCCAGGTAACGCCATCATCGAGCGACTCAAATACTACGAAGTAATCTGCAGCCATATTGTCCCACGATAAAAGAACTGTACCGTCTATTGAAACCTCAGCATACACATTCCTTGGGGGTGAGAGAACGCTTTTTATCTCATCTCCAAATTGCTTAAGTGTCAAGATTTTGTTCTTACTCATATCCTTGAGAAGGTTTATTGGTATTGCAAAGCCTAAATTATCTCCATCTGTTATTCTGGCAAAGGTGATCCCAACAACTCTGCCATACTCATCCAGCAAAGCACCTCCACTGTTCCCAGGATTTATAGCAGTTGTTACCTGTATCATATCGCTTCTTACAGCACTTACTAATCCGTCTGATAATGAATTGGTCAGGCCTACCGGACTGCCTATTGCATACACTCTTTGGCCTTTGACCAATGTAGAGGAATCCCCCAGCTTCAATGGCGGCGTAGTCACATCTGATACCATCATGGTTGCCATATCCAGTTCCCTATCATATCCCGTAATAGTAAATCCTCCTGAATAGGTGGATCCATCCTCATATTCCATTGATATAGATTTCGCATTTTCTATAACATGGAAGTTCGTAGCGATCCTACCTTTATCATAGAAAAATGCACTGCCTGTATTGAATGTCCCATCATGCTGTTCGACGAATATTTGAACAACACTATCTGATAATTCGCCTATCTGCTCAGAAGTGAGTTTGTTACCTGAGCCTGGAACTATTGGTGATTGAGGATCCTTGGAGAATTGTTGATAAGTCCTGACTGTGAGAGCAATTGCTTCTTCTCTTGTAGTATTTCCCTTTGGATCGAATATGTTCCTGCCTTTACCTTGGATCACTCCCATCGCACTCATAAAAGCAACCTCTTTTACCGCCCAACTGCTAACGAGGGACTTGTCGGCAAACCCTAGGGTATATGTTTCTGAAACAAGAGTCTGATCAATTGCAGATAAAGTACGAAAATACATTGTAGCTATCTGCTCTCTGGTTATCTTGTCAAGAGGAGCAAACCTACCTCCACCAACTCCCTGTACTATCCCAAGTTTGTTTGCCTTGAGGATCTCTGGATTCGATGTGTCGGTAAATGGATTAGCTGCTACAGGAGTTGCAATCTTGCCTGAAAGCTCTTCGTAGAGCTTGACTATCATCTCTGAAAATTCCTCTCTGGTTATTTGGCTCTGGTAATTACTTAATATTTCCGTCGGGGCTAGACCCAATTGCTTAGCCAGTTCTACCTCATCTGTAGCCCAAGTGCTTAGGGCTGCTGATGCGATCCCTGAAGCTGCAAGTATAGAAAATATTATTATAAGCGATATGATTCTTTTCATTTTAACACCGTCCAGTCTTCGATTATCTCGTTTCTTGTTATACCCCAGTGACTGACATGTGAACCTATATCTATAAAGCTTGGAGTATAATAGGATACTTATGCCTATTATACTCCAAGTTTCGTCTAAACATTATAAACTATTCATATTTTAACCGTATTGTAATACTTCTTGTAATGCTACAGCTTGGTAAATCTTTCAACTATCTCTCCATGAAAATCTACCATTTCTTCAAACATACTAAGTGGTCTGATCCAAATTCCCATCTCACCATAGAGCGCTTGATACACCACATAATCTTCAAGAGTTTCAGAATGCTTGGCAATATGCAATACCAGATAATCATTGCCTTTATAATGTCTGTATTTAACTCCAATCTCAACCATTAGAATCCTCTCCTACTTAAATACTACCCTGAACTCCTCAAATACTACGAGCATATCAT
>CAZHLQ010000141.1:0-3177 GCA_964533235.1 uncultured Gudongella sp.
AGTGAGGACTTTGTAGGATTGATGAAGGAGTTATACCCTTTTCTCAAGCCTAAAGTATATGGGATACCCACCCTCACAAAAATGAGGCATGGAATACAAAGATATGCCTACTCAAGGGGCATCAGGCTTAGCTTCTACATGGAAAGCTGGATTTGGGACGTAAATGAAGGAAGCGACTTCATTATTCGGATGCTTGAATTGGACAGACCTGTACTGCTTTTGACATGGAACTCTTCAAACAGGGAATTCAGAAACCATTGGGTAACAGTAACCGGTATGGTCAAGAAAAAAGATGGCTACGACCTTATTGTATCCAACTGGGGGAGACGAAAGATTTACTCCTATGAGGAATGGATAAGGGACAAGGCTCTCTTAAGAGGGGCAATAGCCTTTGAATTTGACAAGCCAAGGGCTAGATAAGAATATATTAATCAATCGAAAGGACTGATGTAAATGAAGCTGAAGCCGTTCAAGGTGGAGCAGTGGATGAATGAGTATGAGATGGATGCTGTAAATAATATAGCCGAGACCTGCGTGGATTCGATTTCCTTAAAGGAGCTTCTCCAGCTCACCGGAACTCAGGAGGAGGATTTTTACAGGGAGCTTTCTGAAAAGAAGCTTACCTATGGTTATATAACCGGGAATCCCGATCTTAAGAAGGCTATAAGCGGCTTATATAAGGATCTTGTACCTGAAGATATACTTACTACAAATGGAGGGATAGGCGCAAACAATCTTATTCTGCAGGCGATAGTAGATAAGGGTGACAAGGTGGTATCAATAATACCAACCTATCAGCAGCTTTATTCAATACCAGAATCAATTGGTGCGGAGGTTACCGTAGTTTATCTTGAAAAAGAAAGAAATTATCTTCCGGATATGGACCTTCTAAAGCAAGTTGTCGATGACAATACCAAGCTTATTGCCCTAAACAATCCAAACAATCCTACAGGTGCGATTATCCCAGAAGAGCTGATGAAGGAGATAGTTGAGCTTGCGAGAAAACACGATGCCTATGTTCTCTGCGACGAGGTTTACAGAGGCCTTAATCAGGATGGCAGCTACCAAAGCTCGATAGCCGATCTTTATGAGAAGGGAGTAGGAACTTCCAGTATGTCTAAAGTATTTTCTTTGGCAGGGCTCAGATTGGGATGGGTAGCAACTAAAAACAAAGAGCTTATGAAAAAGCTTGAGTCACACAGAGACTATAACATTATCAGCTGTGGAGTCCTTGATGAGTTGATAGCAGCCCATGCACTTAAAAACAAGGGTAAGCTTCTTGAGAGAAACCTGGGGATCATCAAGGAAAACCTTGAAATACTGGAGAACTGGATAAAGGAGCATCCAAAGTTTTCCTTTGTGAGGCCAAAGGCAGGAACCACTGCTCTAGTCTATTATGACTTTGATATAAACTCATATGACTTTTGCATCGGCCTTATGGAGCATTCAAAGACCCTCGTAACGCCCGGGGACTGCTTCGAATATGAAAAAAGCTTCAGGATAGGCTATGCTGCTTCAAAGCAAACGCTCATTGACGGACTTAAGAACATCGAGGAATACTCCGGATCACTATAAATATAGCTTCGGATGCATTTGTTATTTTGTGATTTAATATATTCATGTTGACAAAGTGCATAGACCTCCATTAATATATATCTATACCCTGGGTGGGTATGAATATATATTAATGGAGGTCTACGGTGTTTAGAGTACTGTCACATATACAATCAAAATTGATCTATTATTTACCGCTGACTATGATCTCGGCGGTATTATTTGGCTATTTTTATGATCCTTCCCCGTTAAAGTCGTTAATGAGCCCTATAATTTTTCTTATGGTTTACCCTATGATGGTAACCCTGAGATATAAAGAGCTTATGGTGGGCGGGAATAAAAGGCTTATGCTGGTTACACAGGTAGTTAATTTTATTATATTCCCCGTTATAGGATATGGGATCGGGAAGCTGCTATTCCCTGAAAATGGATATATCGCTATTGCATTTTTACTTATGGCTTTGCTGCCCACTTCTGGAATGACAATATCATGGACTGGATTTGCAAAAGGGAATGTAGCGGCTGCAATCAAAATGATGGTAACAGGTCTTATTATTGGAGCTGTCGCAACACCTGTGTACCTTAATTTTTTGATGGGAGAATCAGTAGACATACCATTTATAAGTTTCCTGAATGAAATCATAAAGGTAGTTTTTATACCAATGATTTTAGGTTATCTCACTCAGAAGCTTCTAATAAGAATTCGAGGGGAAGAACATTTCAACTCGCACTATAAAAAGGATATTCCATTGATTGCAACAGCAGCGTTATTGGGCATAGTTTTTTTGACTACGGCAATGAGGGCAAAGACAATAGTTTCTGATCCATTTATGCTCATAAGGATACTCGTCATACTTATTGCAGCATATGCAATGGGCTTCATGATTGTAACCATGATCGCGAGGTCGATGTTTAACAGAGAAGATGGGATAGCCTTGATATATGGCACAGTAATGAGGAATCTATCTATAGTGTTGGCAATTGCGCTCTCAATTTTTGCCGTTTCAGGCTCTGAGGTAGCTTTGGTTGTTGCTGTTGCCTTTGTAGTTCAAATTCAGGGAGCAGCGATGTATTTGAAGCAAATTGATAGATTTCTGGGTAAGGAAATAAATAAGATCGCTGCATAATAATAAAAAAGCTCCACACTGATACTCTATCAGTGTGGAGCCTTCTTTTTTACTATATTTCGTAAACGAATTTCCCATTTACCATTGTCTTTTCAACCTTCACATTCTTAATCTCCATAGGATCAATGGAGAAGATATCCCTGTCAAGAACTATAAGGTCAGCAACAAAGCCTGGCAACAGCTTCCCTTTGACATCCTCCTTGAACTCGTTGTATGCACTTCCAACAGTATAAGCATCTAAAGCATCTTCAAGACTCATACACTCCTCTGGGTAATAGCCCCCTTCAGGATGCCCGTCAAGTCCCTTTCTGTTCACTGCACAATAGATGTTTTGGAATGGATTGCAGTCTTCGACAGGTGAATCTGTTCCAAGACTTACCGGAGCTCCCATCTTATAAAGGGTATTGAAGGCATAGGAGGTTTTTGCAAGCTCCTTGCCTACTCTGTCCTCGATGACACGATTGTCATAGTCCAGAAAGATTGGTTGATACATTAC
>CAZHLQ010000142.1:0-1937 GCA_964533235.1 uncultured Gudongella sp.
GTATATGATAGATTTAGATTATTTTTCATGATAGTCACCATATCTAAGTTTAATTTTTATCCTTATCCATTCTACCATTCTATTGTAATTCCAACAAATAAAATAACCGACTGGATGATCCAGCCGGCCAACTATTTATGATTTTTTCTTTCTGTTTTTATAATCCTCGTCTACCATCTTCTTCCAGTCCTTGCTCATTTCCTTATTCTCCCTGATGGTCCTTACTGCCTGATCCATAGCCTGGTAGGTAACTCTTGTGCCCTGACCGTCAGCGTGGTAGTCTGCAGCTCTGTCTTTCGAGATCCCGAACTTTGCAGCTGTTTCCAATGCATCGATGTTTGCCCCAAGGAACAGGAACTCCCATCCATATTTGTCTCTTTCTTTTTCGATCATTGCCTTGACCTTTCCATAGGAGTACTCCCTGCTTGAGTTCTCGTATCCGTCTGTGGTGATAACGAAGAGAACCTTCTCAGCCCTTTCTTCATCTGAAGTATTCCTCTGGACTGATACTATCTTGTTTATGGTAGCTCCAATGGCGTCCAATAGTGCTGTGCTGCCTCTTACATAGTATTCCTTCTCTGTCAGCTTCGTGATCCCCTTAAGGTCGATCCGATCGTGTAAAAGCTCAATTTGGTCGTCGAAAAGCACTGTTGTAACACGGCACTCGCCATCGATTGTCTTTTGACTATTGATCATTGCATTGAACCCACCTATAGTGTCTGTTTCAAGCCCGCTCATGGAACCGCTTCTGTCTAGAATAAATACTAACTCTACCAATCCCTTTTTCATCCTGACATCCTCCTTTTATTTTATCCTTATTTATCTTCCTACTCTAAGGATATCAATATTTGGAGGGCATATGGTCGCATAGCAAGCGACAAATCATTATATTCATCAGCCTCCCAGGGTACTCTCCTCGAAGTAGAAGAGTACGCTGTTCAGCTCGTATATATCGTAATTCTCTTCCATAATAAAGTACTGTACGATCATGTCAAACCTGTTGCTTGGAGAGAGTGCAAGACCTGCTCTTTTTAGAAGGTCCGTGGTTTGATCCAGATTTAAGCCAAGTGCAATGCAAAGCGCAAGGGCAGTGTTCTTGCTGGGCCTATACCGTGGATTGTTCCTTATCTTTGAAAAGAGCTTTCTGTCAATGTTTGCCTTCTTATAGACCTCAGGGTCTGTCAAACCCTTTTTATCTATGAGCTTTAAGAGCATCTCCGAGAACGAGGTGTCCAGCTTGTTCACGAATGCCTCCAGACTGACTGAGGATTCCTGGAGCATTACTTTAGGATGCTCAATAAGCTCATAATCTCTATCTATATAAGAGTCTCTTGTTGAGGGCATTCTTGCCCTGTCTGCATAGCTGTCGGTGATATATGCTTTCACTTCCCGGAACAGCCTTCCGCTCAAAACAAATGCTTTTTTATCGAATACGACTAAATATACAGTCATATCACTCTCCATCAGGAATTCACTAATGGAGCTGATTGCAGTTTGAAGTGCCTTGGCTTTTGGGTAACCGAAGGCTCCCGATGATAGCAAGGGAAAGGCTATGGTTTCAAGGCCTTTTTCTTGCGCAAGTTTCAAGCTGCTTTTGTAGCAGGACTTGAGGATATCCTCCTCGCCATTCGATCCACCCTCCCACACAGGTCCAACAGTGTGGATCACATACCGGGAGGGAAGCCCAAAGCCCTTAGTAATAACTGCATCACCTGGAGCGCAGCCCTTGTATTTCCTTAACGCAGCAGCCATGGAGTTCTCTCCTGCAGCGTCAAATATTGCTCCGCAGACTCCCCCGCCTTTCTTAAGCTTAGAATTAGCGGCGTTTACTATTGCATCCACATCCATTTTGGTTATATCGTTCCTTACTATCTCAAATGGCATATGTATCCTCCCCAATAATCTTTGGCAATCATATCCATATGATACCCAAATGG
>CAZHLQ010000143.1:0-2373 GCA_964533235.1 uncultured Gudongella sp.
CGATGGCAGCATCGAGGGTTCCCGTGAAGGTCTCGATGAGCCCGGTGGACCCGAACAGGGCCGCGAGGAGTTCGATGGTTGTCGTTAGCGACCCCTGCTTGCCCTCACGACCGGAAGCAGCCAGGAAGGTCCCGACAGATACGGCGGTGGTTCCACCAACACCGATTTTACCGGACAGGGCCCCCTGGATGCCGGTGGCGACCGACATGGTCCCGGCAGTTCCGAGCTGACCGGAGGCCGCCAGAGAGGACACGATAGAGCCCGCGAAGGTCCCCTCGATGGCCCCGGACACGTATTCGTCGCAACCGATGCACCATGCGCCAGACGCTGGCCGGGTCTGTCCGTCGATGTCGGTCGTGAAGCTGGAATACAGGTTTGCACCGGCACCCTTCGCGACCGTATCGGTGGCCGCCAGATGCCAGTCTCCGTTAGCAGCATCCACGAATGTGGCGGTGCCTGTGACAGCGTTGCTGCCTGGGGCGTCACCGGATACCGAACTGCAGTTGTTTGTTGATCCAGCGGTATACGTTGTGCCATAGTAGCCGTCCGTGAAGCCCTGGACGAGGTTGTTCTGGGCGAGCAGGGGCGAGTTAACGCAACCAATGCCGGTTCCGGTGGTGCCAATAACCGTGCAGTTCGACACCTCGCTGGCCGGGGCTGTCGCAGCAAATCGAATCTGGATCGAATAGTACGCCGTGGCCGTGGTGTGGTTGTCGTAGACAAGACAGTTCCGGACGATCGCATAGGCGTTCGTGAGGGTCGCAGCATACAGGTAGCAGCACGATGCCCAGTAGGTCGCCGACGCTTGCCCACGGACAATACAGGAGTCGAGCAGGAACTTACCGTCTGCTACGTTAGTCACCGTATATTTGCCGTTTGCGGTGGCGGTGTGTGTCCGGCAGCATAGCCCGATAACCTCCGTGCCGACTACCTGATTATTGATACAGTTGGCATTCGCGACTTCGAGCTGATAGATATAGTTGCTGTCCGATGCACGCTGGTCAGCCCATTTGCCCTCGTGCCGATACGATTCGTTCACGATGATCTTGGGAGTGACGCCAGCGGTCCACCCGGCGAGCAAACAGGTCGTCGTATCCTTGGCTGATCCCGTGCGGCGGCAGTCGGCGACGGCGATATCGCCGGACGAATACAGCGTCTGCTCACCAGCTTCCCAGGCGGCCAGAGACGTATAATTGGCGGACCCGTTTGGGTCTACTGTCTTCGTGTAGGTTGCCATTGGTTACACCATCATCCTGTCTATCACGTGGTCGAGGACCTGCCCGGCGGTAAGTGCCAGAACACCCCCGTGGGCCAGCGCGTAGTCAACGTCCGTCTCGCTGAAACAGTATCGCCGCCTCCGGTAGAGCCCCCCAACGGCTTCGCGTACCGACCGCTTGAAGGCCTCCAGAAGCGTGTCGCGACCAACACCAAACGTGCAGGAGCCAACGGTGTTTGTCAGGACGGTTCCACCAGACATTTCGACTGTCTGGGCGGCTACTACAGGATCCGCGCTGTGATCTGCATTAACCACGGAATTTCCGGAGGCTGGATCATAGGATATCAGCGTGAAACTAACGCCACTGACATCGGCATCCCAGAATCCTGGCGATCTGACGACGTTCCAGAGCTTTGCGGTGAACGTCACGGCATTAGGCTGGACGCTGCCTATCGTGCATCCCCAGCGGGCCAGGAAGCTCTCGACGGCTTCACGGGTCAGGGCGTTCTGGCCGGAGGCCCCAACCGCATCCGCCGAGACTTTTAGCTGATAAGTGCCGGTAGCGTGATTACTTGCGATCAGGTCAAATTGCAATCTGCGGTCCCATTGGCTCATGTAGTAGAGCACGGAATCCCTGGTGATCCCCGGGATCTTCACAACGACAAACAGCGGCGGGCATTCGGACGTTCCGTAGAGCGCACCGTCGTTCCGGACCTCTACGATGTCGCCCTTCTGGTAGCATGCCGGGTCAGCGGCAGGCACAGCCTTGATCAGCAGCTCGGCCATTACTTGCCTTCCTGTTGCACGACGTCGATGTTCCGGATGACTTCCAGGATCCGGAGGCCACCAGGGGGCAGGAGTTCAGCGATCAGCTTGAACACCTCGTTCGAGTAGCCGCTCTCGCCGTCAGAGTATATGGCCGTGGCAGCAAAATAGTAGGTCCTGCCGATCTGCAGGCCGTGAACGGTTGCGGTCGTGGCACGCCCTGCATCCAGGCTGTTCGTGTAGTTACCAGAGGCTTCACCCCAGTAAACCTTGTAGCCGACCGGCGTTCCGGAGGGCGGGTCCCAGGCCAGTTTGACTTCGGCGGCACCGGCGTACCGGGAGAAGGCCGTAAGAAGGAGGATGAGGGTCGCCAGGAGGGTTGTCTTGGTATT
>CAZHLQ010000144.1:0-2511 GCA_964533235.1 uncultured Gudongella sp.
TCATAGAGTGGTCGATGAATCCCGAGGAAGCCTTCAATAATTCACTGTACCTTAACAATAAATATGCACTGGACGGAAGAGACCCTAACAGCTTCGCGGGAATAGCCTGGTGCTTTGGGAAGCACGACAGGCCCTGGGCAGAAAGACCAATATTCGGCAAAATAAGATATATGAATGATAAAGGCTTGGAGAGGAAGTTTGATATTGACGCCTATGTTGAAAAGATTGAAAGAATTCAAATAATCTCAGAGCAATAAATTATTTGAGTACTGATGCCATTGCAACCTATATTTGCAAAATAGGATCGCATAATATATAATCATCAATAACTGAATAATATATGGAAGTCGGGTGAGAATCCCGCACTGTCTCGCAACTGTATTGGAGGAGCTGATGCTATACGCCACTGGGTAACTGGGAAGGCTGCGTTAAGCAATGATACCTAAGTCAGGATACATGATTCGTCATTTTTCTTACGAAGGATAAGAAATGTCTATAATTAAGTATTTTAGCACTTATCTGACGATAGGTGCTTTTTTTTAATTCAAAGGGAGGTTAGGATATGGGAGCAATAATGGTACAGGGGACTACTTCCTCTGCAGGGAAGAGTATTCTATGTACAGCCTTATGCAGGATATTCAAGCAAGATGGAGTAAAGGTTTACCCATTTAAGTCACAAAACATGAGCAGCAAATACCACATGACAAAAGACGGCAAAATGATAGCAATTGCTCAAGCCCTTCAAGCATGGGCAGCAGGTCTTGAGCCCCACGAGAATATGAATCCAATACTACTTGTACCAAATTCAGATTTAAGTTCTAAGATTATAATCAATGGTGAAGACTCCGGATCAACGACCTCTGCCGAGTATTTTAGGAACAAAGCCGTACTGAGAGAAATGATAACAGGAAGGTATAAGGAAATTGAAACCCTTAATGAGCTAGTTATTATAGAAGGAGCGGGAAGCCCAGCTGAAATAAACCTTAATAAAGATGACATTGTGAACATGGGTATGGCAAAGATTGCAGATGCTCCAGTTCTTCTTGTAACTGACATCGACAGGGGAGGATCATTTGCTGCTGTATATGGTACAGTTATGCTCCTTGAACATGAAGATAGAAGGAGGATAAAGGGAATTGTGTTCAACAAATTCAGAGGCGATAGATCATTGCTTGAGTCTGGGATCGAAATGCTGGAGAAGCTTATTGATATACCTGTAGTAGGGATAATACCATACATAGACCTGAATATAGCAGATGAAGATACTCTGACAGATAAAACAAAAAAATGTGAAGATGGATCTCAGACTCGGGATGAACTTGAAGAAGAGCTTGAAAAACTAGCAGAAGTAGTTAGAGCTAATATAGACATGGATATTATTTACAAACATGCAGGTATATAGGATGGTAGAAATAATTGCAGGTGTAATCTTAGATATTCTTATAGGAGACCCAAAAAGCTTTCCTCACCCTGTAAGGGCAATGGGCAAGCTAATATGCCTTGAGGAGAAAATAGTTAGAAATATAGTGCATAATGATCTTGGTTTAGCGGTTGCCGGTCTTTTGATCGTTTCTATAAATCTATTCATAGGTTTCTTCCTGCCGTTTTCCCTATTAAAATTGCTTGATTCCAATAGGGTATTACACTTCTTACTGAGTTCGTATTTAGTATATTCATGTGTTGCGGCAAGAGATCTTCATTCCGAGGCTTTCGAGGTTACCAAGGCGTTGAAAAGATCCTTGAATGAAGGAAGGGTAAGATTGTCTTACATCGTGGGGAGAGATACCGACAAGTTGCAAGAAGAGGATATTTATAAAGCAGTGGTAGAGACTGTATCTGAGAACACGTCAGATGGTGTAATAGCCCCTCTGTTTTATATGATGCTCCTCGGACCTGCTGGAGGAGTGGCATATAAGTTTGCAAATACAATGGACTCTATGCTTGGTTATAAAAACCATAAATACAGATATTTAGGATATTTCCCAGCAAGAACAGATGATATCCTAAATATTTTGCCATCAAGGATCACTTCATTGATGATGGTACTAACGTCTATCGGGAAATTTGACTTAAAGAATGGCTACAGGATATTAATGAGAGATCACTATAAACATAAAAGCCCCAACAGCGGCTGGCCTGAAAGCGCTGCGGCAGGACTTCTAGGAATCAGACTTGGAGGGGGGAGTTATTATGGAGGTGTCTTTGTTGATAAACCATTCCTCGGAGACAAATGTGAAGCATCAAGTGAAAAACATGTAAAAAGTGTGGTGGAAATAATGTACCGCACTGAGATTGGAGTTATTTTGTTTTGGATATTGATATCGTACCTAATATAATTGGAGGTCCCATATGAAACATGGCGGAGATATACTAACATACTTCGGAAATAAAAGAAATGATATCATAGATTTTAGCAGCAACATAAATCCCATAGGATACCCTAAGGGTCTTGAGGTACAGCTGATTAAAAGCTTTGAAGGTTTGAGATCCTATCCTGATATAAAATATAGA
>CAZHLQ010000145.1:0-9695 GCA_964533235.1 uncultured Gudongella sp.
GTCTCAAGCAGCTCAGTCAATAACTATTTCACTGACCTCTCCGCTATTGAAGCCTATGAGGCTGAATTTATTGACTTTTTAAGACAATGCAGGCCTTTAATGAAAGTTTTCAATCCGATATCTTCCAGTGAACACCTGGAGTCCATGGTAGAGTTCGAAAATGAAGAAGGCGACATCATGATAAGGTCTCGAATTTTATCATCATTCACATTCCCGCAGTTCCTGCTGGAAAGGATCCTCATGGAACTGAATCATCCTGACAAGGCATCCATGGTAACCTTCCACAGGGCACGGCTAAATAGATTGATCCAAAGCCTTGCAACCAATAAGATAACAGAAGTCGTTGTGCTTCCTGCTCTTGAGGACATAAAAGAGAAGAAAATACCAATAGGATTCTCGACAATGTTTTCTGAGAAGGAGATACCCTATGACCAATACACCATGAAGGCCCATCTGGAAAACATCGTTTCTCTCTTGAAGCATCATGAAAACTACAACGTGGTCCTGCTTGATAACTCAGATAACGATCTTTCGATATACATCAAGGAGAATGTAGGCCTATTTGTCCTGAAATACAGCATACCTTCGATAACCTTTGCCATCAATGAGCAGGGTATGACTTCAGCTTTCTGGAGCTACATGAATCTCCAGTTGAAGCAAGTAACTCCGGATAGATCCGGGAAGGAAAATACAATAAGATCGATCAATGACTACATCAAAAAAATGGGCACCCTTTAGGATGCCCATTTCTATTTGTTGCCAGTGTCCCTTATGTCAAGAAGCTCGTCAGGAAACGGCTCCCAGATTACCTGCTTCAAAAGATAATCCTTTTTATACTTGATGACATAGCTGCGAAGAAGGTTTACAGGTACTCCAATGTGAACTCTTCCGTTCTTGAATTTTTCAAAGGAATCCAGAATGAATTCCTTTTCTTCTCCAGTAAGCTCCTCAGAAAAATGACCCATGATATGCATAAGAGCGTTTACATAGCTTTTATCTCTTGGAGGTTTGGATAACGCCTTACCAAAATGCTCCCTGTAATCCCTCATAACATCCTTGATGTTCCTTTTCCCACCCTCTGCGACAATTTTCCCAAGCTTACGCATCTCACTTTCGTTGTATGCCAGGAGAATGTACTTATAGCTGGAATGAAATTCCACCAGCTTGCCCATTGCGTCAACATCTCTAAGCTTCATGTTTGCATATAGCTTTGTCAAAAAATGCTCTCTGATGGAAAAATTGGTAAGCCTTCCTTCCTCCTCTATTGCAGAATTTGGAAAGTAGTCAAAAACATGCTGAGCAAATCTTCCAACAGTCTTGAAGGATCCAACCCCTTTTTCTCTTCCGTGATAAGCCTTTACATCCTTTATCCCACAGGATGGAGATCGGCCCTTCAAAATGAAGCCATCCACTTCACCCAGATTGGATAAAAGCTCATGGGAATACCTATCCATTGCTTCAGTATGTATCAGACCGGAGCCTGGCTGATAAAGCTCAAGCCGGTCATTTTCAAATATCAGTCTTACCGATTCTCTTGGTACACCCAACCCTATCTCCACCTCTGGGCATACCTTTATATAATCCACAAATGGCTCAAGACCCTGAACGAATTTGTCCGGGAGAGTTTGCCCATCGTATCTGCAATGACAAAAGCCCATACACTTGCTTACAACTACTATTGGTTTCCCTTCCATTGGATCCTCCTCAGATATATTGTCGATTTATTATACTATTTCTTTGGGGGCATAGGTACAAATATGCTCGTTTTCTCAGCGTACTCCTTCCATTCGGGATGATTCTGATACTTTTTCTCCAACAAAGGCACTCCTGAAACAAATAGCAGCAAATAGGTAATAAGAATAGGGCTTACAATTGTGAAAAGAGCTCCCGGAACTGATGATGCAATGATAAAAATCCCCCACCACATAGTGGCTTCACCAAAGTAATTTGGATGTCTTGAGTAGCTCCAAAGCCCCGACTTCATCAATCTACCCTTATTTTCAGGCTTAGTTATGAACTGCTTAAGCTGCCAGTCACCTACCACCTCGAAGAAATAACCAGTCAACCATATTGCCAAGCCAATGAAATCAAGAAGGTCAAGAGGACCTCCTGATTTCAGATTTGCCCTTAAAACAGGCTGAACTATTATAAAAAGCAGTATCAGCTGAGGCATGAATACTCTAAAGTATGCGGTCACATACATATTTGAATCTCCCCATTTTTCCCTCATTGCCCTGTATCTGTAGTCCTCTTCCTTATTCCAGTTTCTTCTGAAAAGATGATAGGATAGCCTTAAACCCCATAGGAGAACGAGCGAGGTCAGTAGAAATCCCCTTACTGATGGCTCTGAGGTTATTATGAGGCTGGTAAGTGCTGCGACTACGAAGCCCATTCCCCATGCTATATCGATCAAGCCATTATTCTTTTTCTTTTGTGCAATAACAAATGCAATTGTGAAGAATGCAAGCAGTGCTGCCAATACTATCGCGTAATCCTTCAAGCTATCCCTCCTTAGTTGCTTATTAGAGCAACCGCAACACTTCCTATCCCGGCGCTCATCGCCACAATAGTCGATATATCCATAATATACTCAGGCTTCTTGCCAGTCAGTTTGACCATATATTCCTCATATGCCTTGGCTCTTTCAGCTGCATCGGCATGAACTATTGAGTACCTCTCTATTCCCTTCTCCTTCTGGATACTGGAGACGAGATCCTTTATCTTCTGGGTATTGCTATCGACGCTGAAGGCTTTGCCGATTATAGTTCCCTTGCCCTCTCCATCGATGGACACAACAGGCTTGAAATTCATTGCATTTGCTGCAAAGCCAGCAACCTTACCGATCCTTCCCGACCTAACCATGTATTTAAGGTCAGTGACGCTTACGTATATTTCGCTTCTTTCAATGTTTTTCTGTATATTATCCAGCACCTTCTCAAAGGACAGCCCATTGTGGATATCCTCGGCAGCCTTCATAACCACAAGGCCTTCCGCTCCTGAGTTTCTTTTGGAATCAACGAGTGCTATCCTGTCCTCAATCTGGAGCTTAGCTGCTGCTTTTTTGAAGGTATTCAGCGTTCCGCTCATCTTATCAGAAACTGTGATGGCAATTATTTTCTCATAGTTCGATGCAAGAAACCTCAGCAGTCCCTCTGTCTCCTTTAATCCTGGCTGGCTTGAGGTAGGATATTCCTCTATCTCGTCCATCATCCTGTAAAAGTACTCGGGTGATATGGTGACCTTGTCCAGATAGCTGCTACCCTCCGCTATAAGGTTCAATGGCAGCATGTGGATCTTATACTTATCCATTATCTCTCTTGGCAGATCGGCTATAGAATCAGTGACGAGTGCTATGTCATAGGTCCTGTCGTGGGTCGCCTCAAACTGCCTTACCATATCGTCAGCTTTTTGCTGAAGGATGGTCCCAAAGCCTCTAAGTCTTCTGAAAACCTCCTCGGGTCTGTCGGTGTGGATATGAAGTCTTGCTTTGTTTTTGTTTCCGGCAATTATAAATGAGCTCCCCAGATCCTCCAGAGTCTCTCTTATTCTTTCAGTGTCCAGTTCCTTCCCCTTTATCAGTGCCTCGGTGCAGTATCTTCCATTAAGCTCCAGATGATCTCCTGCGTGTATTTCGTCGTGCTGGATGTCTTCATTCCCTCCAACAAAGTCAAAGCTTGCTGGTACTCTGGTCTTAACAAACTCAAGGAATCCCTCTAGGAAGTGGACGAAGCCCTTTGCTCCTGAATCGACTACATGTGAGTCTTTAAGTACCTTAAGCTTTTCGGGTGTTCTCCTAAGTGACTCAGCTGCAGTCTCAAGTGACAGGCCGATTAACTCGGAATAGTCTGCAGATCTTTCCTTAAAGCCTTTTAATGACTCAGCCCAATCTCTTATCACAGTTATCATGGTCCCCTCGACAGGATTTGAGATCGCCTTATATGCGTACTCGACAGCATTTATGGCAGTCTTCGCGAAGGAATCGATGGAGATATCCTCTGAGTCATCCATTTCCATATACAGTCCGTTGATATATTGAGCAAAAATGATCCCCGAATTCCCTCTGGCTCCGTTTAATGCGGCCTCTGCAATTGATTCCATGGTCTTTTTAACCGTACTTTCGGGCTTGGATTGTTCTGCAATAGTAAACATTGTAAATGCAAGATTCGAGCCGGTATCACCATCGGGAACCGGGAAGACATTTATTCTGTCCAGCTCGCTCCTTTGACTGATAACCTCCTTCGCTCCCGAAAGGAATGCATTATAGATGTTCTCTCCATTCAGCTGTTTGATTGTCATATATGCGTCCCCCTAATAAAAAAATTATCTGCCAAGCAGCCGTAGAATAATGAAGCTTCCTGCAGTAGTCATGCTGCATAGAAAGGTTCCCCATGCGATGTCGATCACTGTTATATACACAGGCCAGTTCTTTAGTGTTGCAAGGTTGGTCATATCATAAGTTGCATAGGTGACGAGACCAAAGAACCCGCCTACAAGTATTGCATAGGTAAGGCTTTCTTTTTTAAGAGCAGGATCCAGGGCAAAGAAAATCAGTCCCAAAATAAACAGCATGTAGAATCCGATTGCTGCAGCCCAATTTACATTATCAGCCATTAGGAATCCAAGTTGCTTCCTGTAAAGGTCCTTTGCAATGACACCAAGCCAGACCAGGTCTATTGCAAAGAAGACTATAAATGTTACTAAATAGGTTTTTAGAAATGCCATTTGACCAACCCTTCCATTTTTGTAATAGTTAGATTATCTTTTATGTATTATATCAATAAAGTGCTCCAAGCATAAATACCCCCTGTTTTTATCTATAAAACAGGGGGTTTAGCTTTGTTATCACTCTTTTTCTAAATTGTCATCAGTCTTTCCAGGAGGAAACAAATAATTCAAAATATCTCTTCTGGATACTATCCCAACAAGTCCTCCAGTCTTGTCAACAACAGGCAGCCTCTTGATCTTATTTTGAACGAGCAATGTAGCAGCCTCCTCTGCAGTAGCCTCAGGAGAAATTGTGACAAGCTTTTTGCTCATTACATCCTGAACCAACTGCCCCATAGACCTTTTTAGCTCCTCCATAAACTTCTTTGGTGTATCGAGGTATATTATCCCACCCAATATCTCCAATACAGCAGGACCCTGGATTTTCGACTCCCTTCTGATCAGATCACCCTCTGTTACTATACCAACAAGCTTGCCCTCGTCATTCAGTACGGGCAATCCGCTGATATTATGATTGAATAAAAGATTTGCGCATGTATCCACAGTATCTGTTGATTTTACCGTTATGACCTCTTTTGCCATTATTTCCTTAACCAGCATATCCAGTCCCCCCCTTGAGGTGTTTGATTTGGTCATGTGATAGATACCCAACAGTACATCCTCAAAAACAAATAGACTCCAAATGAAGTCTATTAGATCATGATACTGAAAAGTCTTTCCATACCTGCGAAGTCAATAAATCTACTTTCTCTGTGTATCTCTCTTCCCTCATCGAATACAATGATTGTAGGTAAGCTGAATATGAGACTTTGACCTGCAAGCTCTTTACTTTCATTCACATCGATCCTCCCGATATCTATCGGGTGATCCTTCAACAACTGAACCAGCTTTGGAAATACTGAATGGCATACATTACAGTCCTTCGAGCTGAAATATAATATGAATCTTCCCCTAGCTGAAAACTCATCCAGCTCAGTCTGATCCTTTATCCAAAATACTCTGCTATCTTCCATAATATTTCTCCTATCCGTCAAATAAGTATTACACCAAGCTCCTTCAGCTCTTCCAGTGTCTTCTTGTGGTTTTCCTTATCTACGTATCCCAACCCGTCGGTGAGAAGCTCGACCTCATAACCATTTTTAAGAAGCTCCAGCACTGTCTCCTTCACACAGAATTCGGTAGCTATACCTGCCACAACGACTTTCTTAGTCAAAACTTCATTTATTCTCTTCCCGTCCTCCCTTACCGCATAGAACGCCGAATACTCCTCTGTCTCGTCGTCCATACCCTTCTTGAATACATTGCCTTCGTTTGGTCTTTGCCAGGGTAACGAGACGGATCTGTCAAAATCATCATGTAGCATTGCTCCTTCATCACCCTGTACGCAGTGTACTGGCCATGTCCCTCCGTTGATTCCGAAGCTTTTATTCTCACGGGAATGCCAGTCCATGGAAAATAATGGCACCACATTATTTGAGTTTATATACCTTACTATTCTTCTTACTGCATCCTCTGCCTTTTCACAAGCAAGGCTGCCGTAGATGAAGTCAAACTGACAATCCACAACTATCATACTTTTTTCCATGTTTATCTCCCTTTTGAAAAGACAGCTGCAGTAACGCAGCTGTCCATAGCTTTAGTATGTTTCTCTTTTCCCGAACTCAGCGTCCTCGACCCATTCCTCTGCTATACGAAGGTGTTGGACCAGGTTGTCAAAAATCGTGAAGTGATATTCTTCCTGCTTTATCAAATAATCAAAAAGTCCTTTATCCTTCTCATCAGCAGCCTCTTCCTTCATCTTCTGATAAAGCTCAATGCTTTCCTTTTCCTTTCCAAGCGCCATTCTGTAGGCATCTATCTGCTCTGGCATTCCCTTTAGCTCAGTTTTGAAGTCCTCTGCAGATTTGAATACGTTGTTGAACTCAGTGATTGCATTTTCTTCGGATAAATCGTATTCTACGGCTTTGGCATAGTTTCTTACCAATGCCTCATGCTTCTCCTCATCCTTGGCGAGCATTACAAAAACCTTTTCAAGTGCTGTACCCTTGTTTTTCTCTGCCTGCTCCAGGTAGTACTTTTGACCGTCGATTTCCATTTGAATCGCAAATTCTACGTTATTCATCTTTCAGCCTCCTTAGTATGGTTTGATACTTCATACATTACCCTTTATGTATACCCTGTCTTTGCCAGGGTAACACCTCTTTTTCAGATTTGTCTTGAAGCCTGGATCTGCCTTGGACATTCCCTTCCATCCGTCCACCATTTGCAGGGCTTGCACTCAAGACAATACAGTATCTGGTCGTCATTTTTCATGTGCTTCACAAAGTTGTAATCGGCTAGCTGCGCTCTTCCAAGAGCGGCAAAATCAAGAAGATCATTACTTAGCAGATATTCAATTTGATTTTCATCCTTTATCATATTTACTCCGATTACTGGTATGCCAACATTTTCTTTGATTTTAACTCCGCCATATACTATCCAATTGCAGGGAAAACCCTCCGGTACCTCATCAATTGAACGAGTCCCGTCAAAACCCGTAGAAACATGGAGATAATCAAAGCCCAAGTTTTCAAAAAATCTGGCTCTTTCGATAGATTCTTCAAGGCTGTTGTCGTTAGACCCCATTCTTATGCCTATTACGAAATCTTCTCCACAAGCTTCTCTTACATCTTTATATATTTCTGCTGCCAGCCTGTTTCTGTTCTCAAAGGTTCCTCCAAATTCGTCATTTCTATTATTTACCTTTGTATTAAAGAACTGAGTCAACAGGTAGCCATGTGCACCATGTATCTCAACTCCGTCAAAGCCGGATTTCCTGGCTCTAAGTGCTGCATCTCTGAACTGGCTTTTGACTCTTTTTATCTCCTCAAGTGTCATTTCCCTTCCCTTCATCCTACCATCATCATAGTCTGAAGATGTAAAGGGTTCTGGTGCAACATCCTTCTTCGCCTTCATTCCGGCATGATGGAGCTGTATAAATACCTTGCCTCCAGCATCGTGTACCACGTCTGATATTCTGGAAAGTCCCTCAATAAAGCTGTCATCCCAAATACCCAGCTGTCTGGAGTCGAGTCTCCCTTCAGGACTTATACAGGTTGCTTCGACTATTATCAAGCCAATCCCATTTTGCGCAATCTTAGAGTAGTGCTCGACATTTCTGTCAGATACCCTGCCGTTTTCGCCAGAATACCCAAATGCTACCATTGGAGGCAGTGCCAAGCCGTTCTCTATTCTTAAATTTCTTATGTACCTAGGTTCAAATACTCCTGTCATGATATCAACCTTTCTAAATAATTCTTCAGCTATACCCTATAGTTCTATTTTACGGGTACCAGAGTTCAAAGTAAAGTATTAATGGAGGGGTTGTTAATTTCTTGTTTTTCTGTTATCATATCTTATCGAAATTCAATAAACGATGCTTCGAAAAGGAGGTACAATAAAATGAAGCTTGATATCAAAAAATTTCTAATAATCAATGCAGGACTGGCTATTATGACAGCAGGACTTTATTTCTTCCTTATGCCTTCCAATTTGGCTGTAGGGGGAGCTACTGGTCTTGCAATGGTCCTGAGCTACCTTATACCGTCGATTCCAATGGGTGTCATTCTAGCAGTTATAAATATAATCCTATTCATAACTGCATTCCTCATCCTTGGTAAGGAATTCGGAGGACTAACTGTCTACTCCAGCCTGGCTTTATCAGGTATGATAGCTCTACTTGAACTTCTTGTTCCTATGACGCACCCTTTTACAGATGACCTCTTTATCAACCTGATATTCGGTATATTAATAACTGGAGTGGGGATGGGGATAGTTTTCAATCAGAACGCATCCACAGGGGGAACAGACATCATTGCAAAAATAATAAATAAATACCTTCATCTTGATATAGGAAAATCACTACTTGCAGCAGATTTTCTCATCACCCTTTTTGCAGGACTTGTTTTTGGGGCAAGGCTGGGAATGTATGCTTTGCTTGGAATAGTAATAAACTCCTTTGTAATAGATAAGATGATAGCTGGCTTTAACGTAAAGATAAATATGATAATCATCTCAGATCACATAGATAGGATAAATGAATTCATTCTCGTTGACGTTTTCAGAGGAACTACCATCTATCATGCCACAGGAGGTTATTCCAAGGAGGATAAGAGGATAATAAATACCATCGTATCTCGGAGTGAGTATATCAGGATAAGAAACTTCGTAAAAACCATAGATGAAAAGGCATTTGTAGCTGTATCGTACATCACTGAGGTTGAGGGAGAGGGCTTCACATTTGAATAGGAGTGTTGGATAATGAGAAACATAATGCTTAAGATTCAATATGACGGCAGCAGGTACCTGGGTTGGCAAAGGCTTGGAAACTCAGATATGACTATTCAGGGCAAGCTTGAGGATGTCATTAGCAGAATGACAGGTGAGGATATCTCGATCATTGGCTCAGGACGAACAGATGCGGGCGTGCATTCAAGAGGACAGATCGCTAATTTTGCGACCTCATCTGACATGACTTCAATGGAGATGAAGACGTACATGAATCATTATCTCCCAAAGGACATCGTGATATGGGATATCTCGGAGGCTCCTGAAAGGTTCCATTCAAGATACAACGTAAAAGGTAAAAAGTACTCCTATTACATCTGGACAGGAGATGTACAGCCGCCCTTTGTAAGAAAGTATTCCTGGCATTTCATGGAAAAGCTGAATCCGGAAAAGATGAAGGAAGCATCTGCCAAGCTTATGGGTACACATGATTTCATTGGCTTCAGATCCCTTAAAAAGACTAAAAAATCCACAGTAAGAAGACTCGATTCAATAGAGTTTGAAATGGATGGAGATATGCTGGTTCTAAACTTTATTGGAGACGGCTTCCTTCATAACATGGTTCGAATATTGACCGGTACACTTTTAGATATTGGTTCCGGAAAAATCAACTTAGAAAAGATAGAAGAAATCTTTAAGTCAGG
>CAZHLQ010000146.1:0-2183 GCA_964533235.1 uncultured Gudongella sp.
GGGTCAGGGCGGAATGATGAGAAGAGGCTTTAATATCAACGGAAACTAATATAAACTTAGAAAGCAGCCCGAACGGGCTGCTTTCTTTTTAGTCCATGACCTCATATTTTAGTATATAAATATCATCATCGACGAGAAACATCTTCTCGATATCATCATCGATAAGATTCTCATAGTCCATAGCTTCAAAACGAGCTCCTATTCCGCAATTTGAGCTAAGCGACCTGGGAACCGGCAGCAGCTGGCATAAGAGGCCACTTTTTACCAGCTTACGTTGAAACTTGATTGCACCCGAATGCGTGAAGAAGATCGCTAAATAGCTGTGCATGCTATTTTATCCCTTTTAGCAGAAATTCGTCCTCTATGTCAGTTATAGATACCTTGTATCCTGAACTGTTTAGAAATCTTTCCACATTTCCTTTAGCAGTCTCGTTATCTACAAGTATCTCTACCTCAGAGGGTAAACTTTTGATAGTATTTTTGGCCATAAGAACTGGTTGAGGGCAGGACATACCTCTTGCATCAACTCTATCCATAATATCACTCCTATCTATAAGTAATTTAAGCCTTCTGAGAGCTCTTTCCAAAAGCTAGCTCTGAATTTGCAACAGATATAGCCAATACGATCACAAAGCTTATCATAACCGCGATTTGGCCATTTGCAGTTGGACCTGCTCCACTTGATGCAAGACCGAAGTTATGAGCTATTGCTGCTCCTGCAATAAGACCCATTACAGTTACCGCTGAATCTGTATTTCCCTCTCCAGCAAGTATTAATTGTCTAAGCGGACAACCTCCTAGTAAAACTGAGCCCCACCCTGCAAGAGCCATTCCAAGGAAATTCCAAAGACCATCTGTATGAGCTACTGGCTGACCTTCAAATCCAAGATTGAAGTAGCCCAATGCAATGTTGCCAATAAAAGCAAATACAAGAATTGCTATAAAGCCTGATATTAGCTGAGTATCTTTAAACATTATAAGATCTCTTATACCACCTACCATACAAAGTCTGTGTCTTTGAGCCAATGCTCCAACAACAAGTCCTGCTGCCAGTGCGATCCATATTGGGGCATGCATCGATCCAGGCCCCTCAGCACTGAAGAACAAGAATCCAGCTCCAGATAACAGAAGAATCAATAGTCCTAAATTTATTGCAGGGAATATGTAGCCCTCAGCTGCTGGCATTTTGTAGCTTCTTTTCAGTGAGAAGCCATTATTCAAGAAAAATACACCGAAGAAAATTCCAAACGCATACCCCGCGATCCCAATAAGTGCATTAAGATCACCGCCAGCAAGTCTCAGGATCATTCTAAGGGGACAGCCCAAAAACATTAGTGCTCCTATCATTACCAAAGAACCCAGCATAAACCTGGTAAAAGGTGACGAGCCGCCAGATGTTTTAAATTCCTTATTTTTAAGTGAAATAAAGAATGCACCTAAAACAAGTCCCATTATTTCCGGCCTTATGTACTGAACAACAGCTGCTCTGTGTAGTCCAATCCCCCCAGCGATATCTCTCAGAAAGCAGGCTATACAAAAGCCCATATTTGCGGGGTTTCCAAAGTACACCAGCATAACCGATATGATACCTACGATACCACCGGCAATTACTATTCCTTTTTTACCTTTCATTTTCAACCTCCTGTTAAGTTAAGTGTAGTAATTATAAACATATATCGTTATGATTATATCAATATATGGCAACAAAATGTAATTGAGAATATTTATTAAGAACATAAGTCAATAAAATAAATTGATACCAGTTGTTGCAGCGGTTTGAAAATAGTAGCATAAAATTGTAGGAGAATCTAAGGAGGATAATAATATGAAGAGAGTATACCTTGATAATGGAGCTACCAGCTATCCCAAGGCACCGGGAGTAGCAGAGGCAATCTGCGATTACATATTGAATAATGGGGCAAATGTAGGAAGAGGGGCATATGAAAGCTCCTTTCAGGCAGAGAACATAGTGTTTGAGACAAGAGAACTTATTGCAGAGATGTTCAACAGTAATAAGTCTGAGAACGTTGTATTCACAAAGAATATAACTGAGAGTCTGAATGTACTCATCAAAGGAGTGTTAAGAGCAGGTGACCATGCAATTGTGTCTTCTATGGAGCATAATGCAGTGATGAGGCCCTTGAATTCACTAGCCAAAAGGGGTGTTAGCTTTTCGAAAGTAA
>CAZHLQ010000147.1:0-2686 GCA_964533235.1 uncultured Gudongella sp.
ACCATAGACAATAGTTAGAATAAAGAAATTTTAAACTACGAAAAGAAAAACTTCCATCTCTGGAAGTCATTCTGATTATTCCTCTATAGTTTCCTCTTCTTCCTGCTTGGAAGGTTTTGAATTGCTTGATTTAACTACAGATCCGACTGCCCATCTTGTAATATCAAGCTTTGTCTTTGCTGTACCAATTTCTAGAGTGACATAGTCATCCTTTAGCTTAACGATTTTTCCCATGATTCCGCCAATCGTGATTACATCGTCTCCAACACGAAGGCTGCTTCTCATTTCCTTGATTTCTTTTTCTTTCTTTCTCTGAGGCCTTATGGCAAAAACATAAAAAATTACCAGCAAACCTAGTGGGAGAATAAATGCTTGTAATTGCTCCATCAACAAATCACTCCTTTTCTATAATATATTATACATGAAAAGTGTTAAAAAACACCCCTATTATTCTTTATATCCGTATTTTTTGTAGAATTCCGTCTTGAATTCAAGCAGCCTGTCCTCTCTTATCGACTCTCGGATCCTCTCCATGAGCTTAATCAGAAAATACAAGTTGTGAATGGTTGTAAGTCTCAAAGCAAGTATTTCATCCACATTGAACAAGTGCCTTATATATGCTCTTGAATAATTTTTGCAGGTATAGCAGTCACACTCAGGATCAAGTGGTCCAAAATCTCTGGAATACTTCCCATTTCTAATTACGACCTTACCCTGACTGGTCATGGCAGTCCCATTCCTGGCGATCCTGGTAGGCAATACGCAGTCTGCCATGTCAATTCCTCTAATTACGGCTTCAAAAAGATAATCAGGGCTTCCGACTCCCATAAGATACCTAGGTTTATCCTTTGGAAGCAGTGGCGTAGTATAATCCAACACCTCACACATTAGCTCCATAGGCTCACCTACACTTAATCCTCCTACAGCATATCCATTGAAATCCATTTTTACTAGATCCTTGGCACTCTGCTCTCTCAAGTCTCTGTACATACCACCTTGAACTATACCAAATAAAGCCTGTTTATCCCAATCCTTATGGTGATTCTTACATCTCTCAGCCCATCTGGTGGTTCTCTCCATTGACTGTTTTGCATAGTCGTAGTCTGCTGGGTATGGGACACATTCGTCGAAGCACATCATGATATCAGAGCCAAGTGCATTTTGAATATCTATTGATTTTTCAGGGCTTATAAAATGCTTTGACCCATCAATGTGTGATCTGAACTCCACTCCTTCCTCCTTGATTTTTCGAAGCTCTCCAAGACTGAATACCTGAAATCCACCGCTATCAGTTAGAATGGGTCCGTGCCAATTCATAAATTTATGAAGTCCTCCAGCTTCCTGGACAAGGTCGTGACCAGGCTTCAGATAGAGATGATATGTGTTTGAGAGGATTATCTTAGCCCCAAGATCCTTTACTTCTTCAGGTGTCATGGTCTTGACGGTTGCTCTTGTACCTACAGGCATAAACACAGGAGTCTCAATTTCACCATGAGGGGTAACGATCTTCCCAAGTCTGGCTTTAGTTTCCTTTGATTCCTTGATCAATTCATATTTTATGGCCATTAGATTCCTCCATTATTTGATTAGCATGGCATCACCAAAGCTGAAAAATCTGTATCCCTTGTTGATTGCTTCATTATATGCAGTGAGAATTAGCTCTTTAGAGCTAAAGGCACTTACAAGCATAAGCAGGGTTGACTCGGGTAAATGGAAATTCGTCAGCAAAGAGTCGACAGCTTTGAACTTATAGCCTGGATAAATAAATATATCGGTCCATCCACTTGTTGGCCGGATCATACCACTATCATCAGCAGCAGTCTCCAAAGTTCTGGTAGTGGTTGTGCCCACTGCAATAATTCGAGAACCCCTCAGCCTCGCCTGGTTAAGGATTTCTGCTGTTTCCGGACTAATATCATAAAACTCAGAGTGCATAATATGCTGATTTACATCCTCTACCTTGACTGGTCTAAATGTTCCTAGACCGACATGTAAAGTCAAATACGCTGTCTCTACTCCCTTTTGTCTAATTCTACTCAACAATTGCTCATCAAAGTGAAGCCCCGCAGTAGGAGCTGCTGCTGATCCTTTGTTTTTGGAATATACAGTTTGGTATCTTTCTGAATTATCCAATCTCTCAGTAATATACGGAGGCAAAGGCATCTCCCCAAGCAAGTCCAAAACTTCCTCGAAAATACCTTGAAATTTAAAATCCACAAATCTTGTTCCATCTTCCCCAATAGCTTTAACTACCCCTGCCAACAATCCATTACCATATTCTATTCTGCCGCCTGGCTTCATTTTCTTACCAGGTCTAACAAGACACTCCCATGTATTACCTGTAACTCTCTTTAACAAAAGAGTCTCAATTTTTTCTTCCTTGCCTGGTCTATTGCCGAAAAGTCTGGCTGGAATGACTCGGGAATCATTCATGACCAATACGTCACCAGAATTCAACTCATCCAGCAGATCAGTAAATACACTGTGCTTTAAGCCTCCTGTTTCCCTGTCTAGTACAAGTAATCTGGAGGAAGTTCTGTTTTCCAAGGGATGCTGAGCAATCAAATCCTTTGGAAGTTCATAATTAAAATCGCTTGTTTTCATTCTCTACTTCCTATCTATAAAATGTTGTTAATTCAATGTTTTTGTAATAGTGTTTTAATATTTCATCAAAGGTGTATCCCTG
>CAZHLQ010000148.1:0-1873 GCA_964533235.1 uncultured Gudongella sp.
AAGCGATTGGAAAGCTCTATCAATTCCTTTGCTTTAACGGTTGAAAATATTCTTAATAAAATTGATAGGACCATTGAGGCCATAGAGCAACGTCAGCTGGACTATGATGCAGAAATGGATATCAGCGAAATAGATATAGATGACCCTGAGTTTGAAAGCATGATGTTCGGTAACAATGTTAAGGTTTTACTGCAAGATATGGACCTTATAAAGTGGAAACAAGACCTACTTGCAGATAAGGACAAGCTTGAAACAATCTTACTTGAAGCCATAAATGTGACACCTGATAGGGATGCAAAGTTAATAGAGCTGAGAACTCTAATCGAAAACAAGATAAATAACCCTATAAATCCTGACAATAAGAAAGTAATTGTATTTACAGCCTTTGCTGATACGGCCAGGTATTTATACAAGCATTTATCTGAGGAGTTTGCTGGTAAAGGTATTTATTCTGCCATAGTTACAGGTAGTGGTGATAATCATTCTACCTTACCAATACCAAAGGAACTTAGAAAGTCTGTGAAAATAACAGATATCAATACTGTTCTGACCCTCTTCTCCCCGATTTCAAAGGAGTGCTCTAAGATTTTCCCGGAGGTAAATGAATATATCGATGTGCTTATTGCAACTGACTGTATTTCTGAAGGCCAGAACCTACAAGACTGCGATTACTTGGTAAACTACGACATACACTGGAATCCTGTAAGAATTATCCAAAGGTTTGGACGTATTGACCGTATTGGTTCTTTGAATCAACATATAAAGCTGGTAAACTTTTGGCCTACGAAAGATTTGGACGAGTATATCAATCTACAGCAGCGTGTCAAAGGCAGAATGGTTTTATTAGACGTTTCAGCTACTGGCGAAGAGAATGTAATTGAAACAAATGCAAACAAGGAAATGAAAGACCTTGAATATCGTAAAAAGCAACTTCAAAAGTTACAGAATGAAGTTGTAGACTTGGAAGATATCTCAGGTGCTATTTCGATTACGGATCTGACCTTTAATGACTTCAAGATTGAGCTGATGGAATATATGAAAACCAAGAGGAAAACCTTAGATGAGGCACCAAATGGGATGTATGCCGTTGCTAAAATTGACGAAAGCATCAGCGATGTTGTTAAGCCGGGAGTCATATTTACGCTAAGACAAGTTATGGGTAAGGAGCAAACCAAAGAGCAGAATCCTTTATTCCCTTACTATATGGTCTATATCACGGATGATGGACAGGTGCAGCTATCTTTCCTACATGCCAAGAAGATACTTGATTACTATAAAAAGCTTTGCTCTGGTAAGAATGAAGTATTAAAAGAGTTGGTAGAGGAATTTAACAAAGAAACCAATGACGGCCGTAGAATGGAACATTACTCGGATTTATTAGAAGCATCGATAGAAAACATAATAGGTAAAAAGCAGGATATTGGCGTGTCTAGCCTATTTAGCAAAGGTGGCACAACTATGCAGAAAAGCCTATTTGACGGCATTGAAGACTTTGAATTGATAACATTCTTAGTCTTGAAAAGCTAAGGGAGGAGATAGGTTATGGATATGTACAAGTGCCTAAATATTCCTGATAGCTGCTTTATCGGTAATACCATTTATAAAAAACTATTCTACGAAAATGCTGACTTGTCGACTAACGATAAATCCTTATTTACAGATTCCATTAGTAAAATAACTTGGCTTTACTGTCTGAAACCTGAAACCATAAATATTTCGGCCTATAAAGACGAAGTGCGAGAATACCCTGAAGTTGAGGTAATTGAAGTCCTTTTACATAAAGATTATAAGCTAAATCGAATCGCTGAAATCATTATGCGGACAATCCCCTGCCCTATGGTATTGATTTTTAGGTTAGAAGGTAAGGTAAAGT
>CAZHLQ010000149.1:0-1681 GCA_964533235.1 uncultured Gudongella sp.
GGTCAATGGATACCTCATCAAAAAGAATCTCATGCGCTATGACAGCGACGCATGGGAACGAAAAGCCATGAAGCATTTGATGGCCTTTTTGCAGTGGATTCAGGAACAGCAGATTGAAATTATCGGCGTGGAATTGCCGGTGATCTTGACTGAATATCAGGGCGTCACGTTTCGCATGGCATCCCAAATTGATTTGGTGTGCCGAAACAAGCGCAAGGAAATGATTCTGGTGGACATCAAAACCGGCGAACGCTCCTACAAGGGGTATCGCGGGTATCAATATCAACTTGGGTATTACGAGTTGATGTTGAAAGAGAATTATCCTGAATTGTCACTTTCCGGCGCGATTCCGAAGTTCAATTGGAGTCCGAAAGATTGGCAAAAATCGCCGTCCTATCACTTCGACTCGCATCCGGACACGCCGTTCTCCATTCTCGCGGGCATGGCGGAAAAGTTTTGGTACGAGAACGGGGACGACTTTTTAACCCGCTCGCAGCTTGAGTTCCAGAATACGGTCTTGCGGCCGGATAATCTGACGCCGCAGCGCAAAACCTATTACGAATTGATTCAGCAGGATATTCGCAGCCTGCAAGAGGAGGCCGCATGAGCTACTTTAAAAAGATAAAACGCCTGACATCGCAACGCTCCGCCTTTGGCTTGACGTTGCATATTGGCCGCAAAGGAGATCGCTTTCCGTCCTCAGTGGACTATTTTATCGCCGATGGCGCGTTTAAAGAGCGTTTTAACGCCCTGTATGCCAATGACAAAGGCGTTGTTCAGCCGAATACGCTCGATATTCTGTTTCTCCCGCCGGATATTCGCCGCGTGTGTCGCCTTTTCAAGGAATTTCGTGATGGCGCAGGCGTCGTGCGTGGGCGCGTGTTTGTGGATTGGTTTTCGGAACATCAGCCGGAGAAATTTGTCATTTATACGCCGGAAATTCCTGATGGCGTGGAAACGTCCGAAGCGGAATTTGCAAGCTATACGGCGCAATGGAAAGCAACGGCGGGCGCGGATACGCTGCAATTGATTTTTCACCTTCGCAAATTTTTGGAACAGGGCATTTTGACGCTCTGCCAAATTCAAACGCGCGGCGATGACAGCAGCATTCCGGGCATCTTGACGCAATTAGAACAGATGGACGGCTTACGAAAGCTTGACGTGCCATATATCTTGTCTGTGTCTATGGCCAACTCAAAGGGCATGAAGGCGTCAAGCGGCGAAGCGGAAGCGCATAAATTCCCCGTGCTGTCATTGTTTCCTGACTTTTCGCAAAAGGCGATTGATGGCCGCAATGGGGCGGTTCGGCGGTTCATGGAATTGCAGGCGTTGCCGATTTTCACGCCGCAGCCAAAAGCGTTGACGAATGATGCGCCCCAAAACGCGCTGAACGCCGCGCCGGAACACGCCGACGCCATTGACGCCGAGCATACGGAGGTTGAACCGCCGATTGACGCCGTCACCGCCGAAGGCGACGCGCTTGTCGCGTCATGGCAAGAGCCGCTTTCGGAATCGCAGCAAAAAGCGAAAGCGTATTGGCAACAATACCGGCTTAGTTCGCAGCTTGAGCCAAAGACAAAAGCGCAGGCCGTGGCGCGAATGCGCGAATTGACGCCGCCCGCCGAGCCGCAGGCGAAACCCATGCGCGAACCCGGCGAAGAAGGCTAACCCTCACGCCGCC
>CAZHLQ010000150.1:0-11270 GCA_964533235.1 uncultured Gudongella sp.
GGATACAAATTGTGGAAAAGGACCTTGTTATGTGGTATTATTTAAGTTAACTAAGTAAATTGATCAGGAGGTAAGCACTTGGTTCAAAATAAAGAAGAAAGATCCATAATTATAAAGGATCACCAGGTCATGAAGGAATTAGTTGGGAATCTGGATGAAAATTTATCCTTTATCAAAGAGGGGCTCAGTGTAGACATTAGATTAAAGGATGATGCATTAAGCATATTTGGTTATTCTGAGGACGTAAACCTTGCGGAAGGGTTAATAAGAAACCTGGTCTATGTTATTGAAAGGCAGAGGAGGCTTGATTCCCAAGATCTAAAATATCTTTTGGATATGGTTAAGACTGGAGGCGACTTCGATATAAGAGATCTCCTTAATGATGTGATTTGTATTTCTGCTTCTGGTAAGACCATAAAGCCAAAGACCTTCGGACAAAAGAGATATGTTGATTCACTAAGGAAACACGACATAGTATTTGGGATAGGACCTGCTGGAACTGGAAAAACTTATCTGGCAATGGCTATGGCAGTCCAGGCATTTAAAAATAGAGAAGTAAGCAGGATCATCCTTACAAGACCAGCTGTTGAGGCAGGAGAAAACCTGGGATTTCTGCCTGGGGATCTTCAAGAGAAGGTAGACCCTTATCTGCGTCCGATTTATGACGCTCTTTTTGATATCCTGGGAGCAGATACCTACCTTAGGCTATTTGAAAAAGGCCTTATTGAGGTTGCACCTCTTGCATATATGAGAGGAAGGACTCTTGATTCTGCATATGTAATACTTGATGAAGCACAAAACACAACAAACGAACAGATGAAAATGTTTTTGACAAGACTTGGTTTTGGCTCAAAGGTTTGTGTTACGGGAGATATAACCCAAATCGACCTTGGCAAGGGTAAACAATCAGGACTAAAAACAGTTATGAAAATTCTAAAGGATGTTAAAGGCATAGAGTTCATCAATCTTACAAGCGCTGATATAGTAAGACATCCGTTAGTACAGAGAATAATCAATGCTTACGAAATATATGAGGAATCAGAGGAGAATGGGCAAAAAAATTCTTAGTTTCATTCTTGATGATGCGGAGGGGTAACTATGGAGCTATTTGTTGACGACAGACAAAGCCTCATGAAAATTGACGAAAAAACTGAAGAGTTGTTAAGAAGGATCGCCGAAGTATGCTTAACTATCGAAGGATATGATAATGATTGGGAAATAAGTGTATCCTTTGTAACCAACGATGAGATCCAAGCCTTAAACAGAGAATACAGGGGCAAGGATGAGCCCACTGATGTTCTCAGCTTTCCTTTTGAGGATGAATTTGGGCTTGAGGAGAGGATGCTCGGAGATATAGTCATTTCCACGGAGAAGGTAATACAACAGGCTGAGGAGCTTGGACACAGCCTGGAACGAGAAATAGCCTACCTTTCTGTGCATAGTATGTTTCACCTGATGGGCTATGACCATATTAATGAAGAGGAAAAGCTTGATATGAGAGCAAGAGAAAAACAAGCTATGAAAGAGCTGGGGATATTTAAACAGCAGGAGGATGAAAAATGAAGGTAAAGGAATTCATAGACAGCTTTAACTACGCAGTATCAGGTATTATGGCGGCTATGAAGATGGAAAAAAGCCTTCGATTTCATTACATAGCTGCGATCACCGTAATTCTGCTAAGTACATTCTTCAATTTAAGTAGAATTGAGTTTATGATCCTCATGCTTACCGTTGTTATGGTAGTAGTTCTGGAGATGATAAATACGGCTCTCGAAAAAACAGTGGACATGATCACTAGGGAGTATCATCCGCTTGCAAGGGTCATCAAGGATGTATCAGCTGGCGCTGTATTGATAGCCTCACTTAATGCAGTCGTCGTAGGATATTTGATTTTCTTCGACAGATTGAATCCGTTTAAGGAGCAAGTAATAACTAAAATTCAAAATTCACCTATACACCTTACCTTTGTAGCGGTAATACTAGTTGTACTCGTAACAATAGGGCTTAAGACAAAGTTTCACACTGGTAAGGGGACACATTTTCAAGGCGGTGTCGTCAGCGGACATTCAGCTATATCATTTTGTATTGCAACTATAATATCAACCTTAAGTGACAACCTTCTTATAATCACTATGGCTTTTGGTCTGGCTTTTCTTGTAGCTGAGAGTAGAGTTGAGGGCAAGATACACAGCGCACTCGAGGTAGTGGTAGGAGGACTTCTGGGTATTCTAGTTGGAATACTGATTTTTCAAATCATCGGTTAGGAGGACATACATTTGAAGAGGATCACCATTTTAGTATTGATTATAACGCTGATCACAGCGTTGACTATAGGCTGTTCCAAAGCCCCTGAGCCAGCACCGGAGCCTGGTCCAGTCGTTGAAGCACCCATTGAGGTATCTGAGCCGGAACCAATCCCGATACCTGAGCCCGAGGTGTTAGCTCCTGAGGGTATCCAATCTCCGCTGAGCGGACGATATGGCGCTGAGGAGATAGTAAATGGTAGGATAATGGCTATTGTTTTTGACAACCACCCAGCAGCACGATGGCAGGCGGGTTTAAAAAATGCAGAGGTGATTTACGAATACCCGGTTGAAGGTACTTTCACCAGATATATCGGCTTATTTTTACTTGAACACCCTGAAGGGCAGATAGGGCCAGTAAGAAGTGCAAGACCGTACCTTGTAACCAAAGCATATGAATTCGATGCAATATTCGTGCATGTAGGAGGCAGTGAAGCTGCCAAAGCAGATGCAAGAAACCTCAAGGTCGCTGAAATAGATGGACTGACCAGTTCACCCAAGGTTTTTTGGAGAGAAGGCAGTAAGAAGGCTCCAAACAACCTTTATACAAGTATGGATGTACTAAGACAGGTCCAAAATGACAAAGGCTTCAGAGCAAAAAGTGAATATGAGGGATTCAAGTTTATAGGGGATGAGGATACCAGGACCGGGGATCCGGCTAATATAGTAGATATTATTTATAATAAAAGCAATAGCTCTAGATTTGAATACGATCAGGAATCAGAAAATTATAAAAGATTCAAGGATAATAAGCCACATATTGACGAGTCAGACGGAAGTCAACTTATAGCTGATAATATCATAATCCAAAAGACAAATATTAAGGTATTGGACAACGAGGGTAGATTAGGAATAACTGTTGAAGGTGAGGGCAATGGAATATACATATCCAGGGGCTTTTCAGAGGAGATAACATGGAAGAAGTCCAGTAGATCTGGAAAGACCTATTATATGGACAATTCTGGGAATGAAATATTCCTCAAGCCAGGGACAACCTGGATACAGGTCATAGGAAGCAACTCCTCGGTAAATATAGAATGAGGTGAAGGATTTGGATGATAAAAAATTAATCAAGAAAGCTCTGGAAGCTAAGAAAATGGCACATGTACCATATTCGGGATTTCATGTAGGAGCCGCGATCGAGATGGAGGATGGCTCGGTATATACTGGCTGTAACATTGAAATCGTGTCATACTCACCGACGATATGTGCAGAAAGGACAGCAATTTTCAAGGCAGTATCCGAGGGTCACAAAAGAGTCAAAAAGGTAGCGGTCGTTGGAGATTCGGATCATACTTACCCTTGTGGGGTATGCAGACAGGTCATAAGAGAGTTTGGTAAGGATGCAAAGATCCTAATCGCTAATTCTGAAGATGATTATTTTGAGTATACCTTAGAGGACCTTCTTCCTCACAGCTTCGGTCCTGAGGAGCTATTAGCAGGTTCTGAGGAGGGAAATGATGTATAGATCTGGATTTGTAACTGTAATAGGCAGACCAAACGTAGGTAAATCAACCCTGTTGAATCAAGTTATTGGAGAAAAGATTTCAATAATTTCTGATAAGCCACAAACTACAAGGAACAAGATCCAAATGGTATATACTGGTGACGAATTTCAGATAGTCTTTCTAGATACCCCGGGAATTCAAATGCCAAAGAATATTCTTGGAGACTATATGTTAAAAATATCAAGAACTACACTGGAGGAGGTCGACATAGTGACCTTTATGGTGGATGAAAGTCTTGAAACAGGAAAGCTGGATAGCTATATACTGGGAGAGCTTAAGAACATAAGTACCCCCATAGTCCTCCTGATCAATAAGACAGACAAGCTCTCAAAGGAGGATTTGGCTAAGTTAGTAACCAAATATGATGCAATGGGACTTTTTAAGAAGATAGTCCCCGTATCAGCTCTAAACAATGACAACCTGGATGAATATATACAGGTGTTGAAAAGTATGCTTCCTGAAGGACCTCAATACTTCCCTGATGATATGATCACGGATCAACCAGAAAGATTTATAATTTCTGAGATCATTAGAGAAAAAGCTCTTATAAATCTTGAAGACGAGATACCTCATGGAATATATGTTGAAATAGACAAAATTGTTGAAAGAGAAGATAAAGCTATACTGGATGTATTTGCCAATCTATATTGCGAAAAAGAATCACATAAGGGAATGGTCATTGGAAAGCAAGGAAAGATGCTTAGAACTATTGGACAGCAGGCTAGAGAGGATATTGAAAGACTTATGGATACAAGGGTTAACCTTCAAATTTGGGTAAAGGTCGAAAAAAATTGGAGAGAAAGAGCCAATAAGGTTAAATACTTTGGATATAAGTAATCGATTGTAAGGGATGAAGATATGTCAAAAACCTTTGGGATAGTACTTTCCTGGATAAAGTATAAGGAAAGTAGCAAGATAGTAACAGTTTTTACTGAGGATCTAGGTAAAATAAGTATAATGGCTCAAGGATCTCTTAAACCCAAATCTCAGCTTCTTGCAATCACTGAGGTTTTTAGTAAAAGCCATTTTGAGCTTAAGAAAGGCAAGAGCTTTTACTACATTGAATCTGCAGAGTTGGAAAACTCTAATTTTCAATTACGCCAGGATATCGACAGGCTTGCCTACGGATTCTACATTCTGGAGTTGGTGGAAAGATCAATGCCAGAGGGAGAACCATCTTCAAGGATCTTTGGTATGCTTGATAAAGCACTTTCTGAGCTCTCTGTATCAGAACAACCGCTTCTTCAGACTGTAGCATTTGAATTAAAAATGATATCGATTCTTGGGTATCGTCCACAAATTTCAGCATGCCTGGCATGCAGTAGAGATACCTCCTCAGCTTGGGAGTTCAGAATTACTGAGGGTGGAATTTACTGCGACAGCTGCCGGAAAGGCATTGATGCTTCCATCGATAATGAAACACTTGAAACGTTGAGAGTGATTCTTTTATCCAGGTTTGACGAGCTTAAAGAGATTTTGCTTGATACAAAAACTCTAAAGAGGATACATAGTCTGATGTACCAATATATACTTTATAGTTTGGACATTAAAGAGCTAAAATCTGAAACGATGCTTAGAAGAGGGCAAAAGCCCTAGAACTGCACAGTCTTGACACAAAGGCTAATATTTGTTAGATTATTGTTTATAAGCTGAACAATTGCTAAGACGCAGAAAGTAACTGTAAAGTGAGGTCAAAGAGAGTCCGGTCATGGTGGGAGCCGGATACCTTCCCAGCAGTAAAGGGCACTGCAGAGCAAGCTTACTGAGAGAATACCTTAGGGTATTAAGTAGGGTGGAACCGCGGAAGATACCTTTCGTCCCTATAGGGACGATAAGGTTTTTTTGTATTCAAAATTATTGAGGAGGGTTATGATGTATTTTCAGGATTTGATGCTGAAATTGCTTAATTTTTGGGGTGAAAAGGGCTGTATAATAGCTGAACCATATGATGTAGAAAAAGGAGCAGGTACGATGAGTCCACATACCTTCTTAAGGGCACTAGGTCCGGAGCCATGGAAGGTTGTATATGTTGAACCATCAAGAAGACCTGCAGATGCAAGGTATGGGGAGAATCCTAATAGGGTTTACCAACACCATCAGCTTCAGGTAATCCTAAAGCCATCACCCGATGATATTCAGGATCTTTACCTTGACAGCTTACGAGCTATAGGTATCGACCCCTTGAAGCACGACATAAGATTTGTAGAGGATAATTGGGAAGCACCTACCTTGGGGGCTTGGGGCCTAGGCTGGGAGGTATGGCTGGACGGTATGGAAATAACCCAGTTCACATATTTCCAACAGGTGGGTGGTATCAACTGCGACCTTGAGTCAGGCGAGATAACCTATGGCCTGGAGAGAATAGCAATGTACCTTCAGGATGTGGACAATGTATTTGATATTAAGTGGAACAAGGATTTCACTTACGGAGATATATTTAAAAAAGCTGAATACGAACATTCAGTTTATAGCTTTGAAAAGGCAGATATAGAGGTACTGAAGGGCTTGTTCAATACATATGAGAACGAAGCCAGGAAAACAATAGATGAAGGCCTTGTTATCCCAGGCTATGATTATGTTTTGAAGTGTTCCCACACATTTAATGTTCTTGATGCTAGAGGAGCTATCTCTGTATCTGAAAGAACAACCTATATTGGCAGAGTCAGGAATCTGGCGAGAAGTATCGCTAATCTATATATAGAGCAAAGAGAAGAAATGGGATTCCCTTTGTTAAAAAAGGACGGTGAATAAAATGTCTATAAAATATCTTTTAGAAATAGGCGTTGAGGAAATGCCAGCTAGACTGATTGCAGATGCCTGCAGCCAGCTCCAAATGAATATTGAAAAGCTTTTAAAGAGTGAGAGATTATCCTTCGAAGCTGTTAATATCCTCTCAACTCCACGTCGGCTGACTTGTGTTGTCGAGGGATTAGGCGAATTTGGAGGTAGTGAGGAAATGACGGTCAAGGGACCGGCTAAGAGGATCGCTTTTGACGAATCAGGCGAACCGACAAAAGCATTACTGGGGTTTATAAAGGGTCAGACAGTTACCTTGGAGGATGTATTCATCCAGGAGCTTAACGGCGAAGAATATGTGTATGCAATAGTAAGGAAGGAAGGCAAAGCAGTAGAAAAGGTCCTTGAAGAAAATTTAGCAGAGGCAATAAAAGCTATAGGTTTCCCGAAGTCAATGAGATGGGGTGGGAAAAACATAAAATTTGCAAGACCTATCAGATGGCTGGTATCTATACTTGACGACAAGGTGCTTCCATTTGATCTGGAGGGTATCCAGGCTTCAAACATTACAAAGGGTCATAGATTCCTTGGGAGCCAGGAGATAGTTATTGATAACGTAGATTCCTATAAAAAACTCCTTGAGGAAAATTTTGTTATTGTAGACCCCGAAGAAAGAAAAGACATGATCCGATACGGAGCTGAAAAGCTTGCCAGGGAAAAAGGAGGCTCGATCCAAAAGGATGAGGGGCTTCTTGATGAAGTAACAAACCTCGTAGAGTATCCAACACCAATAATTGGTAGAATAAAGGAAGAGTACCTAAAGCTGCCATTTGATGTTGTTACTACTCCGATGAAGGAGCATTTGAGATATTTTCCGGTCCTGGATGGTAAAGGAAGACTGCTTCCATATTTTATAACAGTCAGGAACGGCGACGGTAATTATGTGGAAACAGTTGTCAAAGGAAATGAAAAGGTTCTGGGAGCAAGACTTGAGGATGCTAAATTTTTCTATAAAGACGATATGAAGCACCCCTTGGAGTATTACGTTGAAAAGCTTAAAACTCTTACATTCCAGGAAAAACTTGGTACAATGTACGACAAGACAATCAGGCTTCAAAAGCTTGTAAAGAAAATTTCGGATTATCTGGGTGTAGGAGAGGAAACTGAAAAGAATGTTGCAAGAGCAAGTCACCTGGCAAAAGCAGACCTCGTTACAAAAATGGTTACCGAGTTCACAGAGCTTCAAGGCAAGATTGGTATGGAATATGCCCAGGAGGTCGGTGAAAATGAAATAGTAAGCCTGGCACTGTTCGAGCAGTATCTTCCAAGATTCTCTGGAGATAAGCTCCCATCAACTACCGCTGGCTCGATTCTGTCAATTGCTGACAAGCTTGATTCGATTTGCGGTCTATTTGCAATTGGTATCCAACCAACTGGATCGCAGGACCCATTTGCCCTTAGGAGAAGTGCTCTGGGTATAATCAATATTATCATTGATAAAAAACTAAACATATCCTTACTAGACCTAATAGACTTTTCACTTTATATTTACGTTGAGGAAACCGGGCTCGCCTGCGATTATAATAAGGTGAGAGGAGAGATAATGGAATTCTTTATTGGAAGGGTCAGAAATCTTTTCCTTGACAGTGGGATACCATACGACGTAATTGATTCTGTTATCCATACTGGAACTGACAACATATATGATATGAGGATCAGATGTGAAAAGCTGGATACTTGGGCTAAAGGGAAGGATGTTTCTGACATTCTGGCAGCCTTCGGCAGACTTTCATCCTTGGCGGTTAAAACAGATAGAACTGAGGTCAAGAGAGACTTGCTGGTTGAAGAAGAGATCCTTCTATTTGATGCATACAATGCCATCGAGGAAAAGGTAGACACGCACATACAGAAAAAGGAGTACGATAAGGCTCTGGTAGTACTGGGTACTTTAAGAGAAAGGATCGATGGATTCTTTGATAAGATAATGGTAATGGTTGAAGATATCGAGATAAGAAATAACAGGCTTGCATTGTTGAGGAAAATATACGACACGATGATGAGAGTATGTGATCTGACCTACATTATTGGAAGATAGAGGTGATTCTTATCCAACTATCCGAGAGGCAGGAAAAAATCATTGAAATAGTTAGAAATAAGCAGCCAATAACCAGTAATGATATCGCCAATGAGCTAAGCCTTACACGTGCAACACTCAGGCCTGATCTTGCAATATTGACGATGACTGGAATTTTGGATGCAAGACCAAAGGTCGGATACTTACTTACTGGGAGGACCCCTGACGACTTTCTTTCAGATTCTATCAGCTCGATCCAGGTGCGGGAAATTATGTCGTTGCCAGTTGTAATCGACGAGGATAAAGGTATATACGATTCGATAGTGTATATGTTTACTGAGGACGTTGGTTCAGTTTTTATAACATCTTCTGATCAACTTACAGGCGTTGTTTCCAGAAAGGATCTTATCAAGGCTTCACTTGGAGGCATGGATCTACAAACCACACCAGTCAGTATGATTATGACAAGAATGCCTAATCTTATAGTTACAGAACCTGGTGATACTGCTATAAGTGCTGCAATAAAGCTTATAGAGCATGAAATAGACAGCCTTCCTGTGGTTGAAAGGATTGGCAGCGGTAAGAGGCATTACCGTGTCGTTGGGAGATTGACGAAGACAAATATCACGCGGCTGTTTGTCGAGCTTGGGACTAGGCTATAAGGAGGCAGACAATGAGTAAATTAACCCTATATGTTATGTCAGACTCTATCGGTGAAACTGGCGAGCTGATTGCACGAGCTGCTGCAAAGCAGTTTATAACGGAGAATTATGAAATCAGAAAGTATCCTTATATGAACGACGAGGATCATATCAGGCAGGTTCTTATGGAGGCTGAGCCCGGTGAAAGCCTTGTTATATACACAACGGTACTTGAACATATAAAGAATCTGATCGATACCCTTGGAAACGAAAGAGGCATCCCAACCATAGACGTCATGTCCCCGCCTATTTTAGCTATTGAAAAGCTACTGGGCTATGCACCTAAGCGTGAAGCCGGCTTGATAAGAAGGATCGATGAGAACTACTTTAAAAAAGTCGAAGCAGTTGAGTTTGCAGTTAAGTATGACGACGGGAAGGACCCAAGAGGGATCGACAAAGCTGATATCTGTCTGATAGGAATATCAAGGACCTCGAAGACGCCTTTAGGTATGTATTTGGCTCACAAAAATTTCAAGGTAGTAAACATTCCACTGGTTCCTGAGGTAAATCCTCCTGAGGAGCTTTTCAGAAAAGACAGAAGACGTGTGATTGGATTAGTGGCGGATCCAAGAAAGCTTATTGAAATAAGACAGGAGCGTTTAAAAGCCCTTGGATTGAGAGATTCAGCAAATTACGCAAGTGTTGATAGGATCCAAAAAGAACTGGAATATTCCATGGATATCATGGGCCAGGTTGGTTGTGAAATAATAGATGTATCAACAAAGGCGATCGAAGAAACAGCAGCACTGATAATTGAGCATATGACAAGGCAATTTGGAGATAAGATGTTTTAGTGTTCCGAAAGGGGCACTAAATTTTTCTTTTGTTAAAATAAAAGAAGGATTTTGATCGTTCATGTCGAATATATATATAATGGAATATGGAGGTAGTGGCATGAATTTTAGGATCGAAGCAGAACAATTTGAAGCTGAGAGATTGCTTCCCTTTGCAACATTAAGTATGAATACGAAGGGAAGACTTGTTTTTGAGGAAAAGTGCGTTATTAGAACTGATTTCCAGCGAGACAGAGACAGAATAATCCACTCAAAGGCTTTCAGAAGACTTAAGCACAAGACTCAGGTGTTCATAGCTCCTGAGGGTGATCATTTCAGGACCAGGCTTACACATACCTTAGAGGTAGCTCAGTTGGCAAGGACATTAGCCAGAGCACTGAGGCTCAACGAGGACCTTGTAGAAGCGATAGCCCTAGCTCATGATCTGGGTCATACACCCTTTGGTCACACAGGTGAATCGATTTTGAATAAATTGAATACTAAGGGCTTTACACATACTGATCAAAGCCTGAGAGTTGTCGATTTTCTGGAAAGCCATGAAAGGAGAAGAGGACTAAACCTTACCTACGAGGTAAGAGAGGGCATAAAAAACCATTCAGGCGAAAGAATATCAGAAAGCCTAGAAGGACAGATAATAAAGTTTGCAGACAGAATAGCCTATATAAACCACGACATTGATGATGCAATCAGAGCAGGCATAATAAGTGAATCTGATCTTCCTCCAGATTGTGTGGAGGTATTGGGTGACAGTCATGGCAAGAGGATCAACACGATGATATCAGACCTAATTGAAACAAACTATGGTAAAAATCAGCTCCTGATGAGTCCCTTAGTAGGTGTGATGACAAATAAACTACGAGATTTCATGTTTGAAGAAGTATATTTCAATAAGAGTGCTAAATCTGAAGAGAGTAAGGCTGAGCATGTTATATCTGTATTATTTGACTTCTATATGAGAAACAGCAGCAAACTTCCTATGGATCATCTTGCATTGTATAACGAAGACGATGCTGATCTGGAGGACATAATATGCGACTATATCGCCGGGATGACCGACCGCTATATTGTGAACCTTTTCCAGGACCAGTTCGTACCTAAACCATGGAAGTAACCTTTTAAGATTTAGGTTTGTTTTTACTTAAAAAGCCCTATTA
>CAZHLQ010000151.1:0-2263 GCA_964533235.1 uncultured Gudongella sp.
CGGGTCATCATGATCCTGAGGGTCGCCGTATCCGCCCATGCCCTGCGTCAGCTCGTCCTTGTCCGAGAGCCCGTCGTTATCCGTGTCGTAACCCTCGTTCTCCTCAAAGGAGAAGACATAGGACGGCCTATCCGCCGACAACGGCCAGAAGAACATGCCCTTCCAGCGGCCCGCAGCGGGATCCGTGACCATGTTCAGCCGAGGATTATAGAACCTGGCCGTCACGCTCTCCCACGAAGCGCTGTCCGTCAGCCATAGCGGCGTTGGATCGGTATTGTGGTAAGACGGCGTGGGTTGATTGGGCTGCAGCATCTCCTCGAAGGTCAACAGGCCGTCCGCGTCAGGATCGGCGGTCTGCAAGCCTGTCAGCCATGGATAGGAGACAAAATCCATTTCGAGCGGAGCTGGGGCCCAATCATTCGCGAATGCTGTGATGGTCACCCCGCCGTTACGCAATCTGTGCGCGCGCGCCACACGGTCGGTCAGACGCTCATCTACATCACCCGAATAGAGGACGCCTAAAATCGGGTTGAGCCCGTGGAACATCTCGTAAAAATCGTCCAGGCTGTCATTGTCCGTATCCGCGTCGCGCGGATCGGTCGAGACATACAGTCTCCGTGCGCCCACCGGCAGCATCACCCACAGCGGAGGTTCGGTATCGCCGAACGCATAGCGCGCAACGTCCCATGTGTTGGTGACCTGCGTGAAGAGGTCGGAGGGATCATTATTCTGATCCATCGGCAGACCTGTGACTGCGGCTTGCGTGATGGATTCAGCGGCCGTGAGGTCATTCGTTGTAATATCGTACCTGAAACCGCGCACGGCCTGCACCCAGTACTCCTGATAATTTTCCAGACCGTCTTTATCCCAATCGGTCGCATCGCCGTCGGCATCCTTTACGGTACCGTCCATGCCGTCGGCGGCACCCGGTGAGCTGTGCGTGAACTGGAGTTCAAAACCGTCAGGCAACGCATCGAGATCGGTGTCGACCGAACAGGGGTTCAGGCCGCCGCCGGCGATGCAGGTTGAGCCATTGTCCGTTCCACCATAGTTGAACGCCAGCTCGGCGCCATCCCACACGCCGTCTCCATCGGTATCCTTGCTCCAGGGGTCGGTCGGCCAGAATTTATTGACCCACCCAGGATCGGTCAGGGTAATCGTGTTTTTCGGGAGGTCGACGGTCTGATAGGAAATCCCGGTGTCATCATAATCCACCGTGACCGTCGTGGCTGTGTACAGGGCCGGTGAAGCGTAAGCCGCAGCCGAATCTGTTCCGGAGAATTCACGGCGGACGGTCAAACCGTCGCCCCTGTTCGGATCGGCGGGATTTTCGACATCCGCGACGCCGTCGCCGGCGGACCAGGGGGAAATGCCGATCGTCCGTGACCCCGGCTCGCACATCACATACAGCTCCCAGCCATCCGGCACGCCATCCACCAAAACGTCGGTGGCATCGCTATCGGGCGTTTTCGGGTGCGTGGACCGCGACCAACCTGCCGCGCTCGGGGCGGCAGCGGCCGGCGCAAGCCCGTTTGCCGCCATGAACTTCATGAGCAGATATTCATCGTAGGCCGTGAAGGGCCGCGTATTCGCGGCATCCGATTCTTCCCAGGGATTAATGCTGAACCGGCTTCTGAACGCGCCGTCCAACGCGAACCAGCCGTCCGGCACGGGATAGTTCTGCGCGTAATCCGGCATGCGCCCGACCGCGCCGCACCAGGCCGTGCGGGGATCAAACCCGAATTCGTGGTACACCTGGAAATGCAGGAGCAGCACATTCTGATTGGTGACAGCCGGAATGGAGGTGTCAACCGCCATCCACGTCACGTTCGTTCCAGCGGCGATCGGCGTCGTTGCGTTGGTCGTGCCGTAACGATACCAAGCCGTCATGCTGCCATCTTTTGTATTCTGCAGGTAGGTCTTGCCGTCCACGCCCGTCACCAGGTCGCGCTTGACCACCGCCATGGCCATGTAATCGCCATCCGGATTATTGTACCGGGCGTCGCGCGCGTCATCGCGATCATTCAAATTGAGAGGATCCAAGCCGCGCAGAACCTCCCAGCCGTCACACATGCCGTCACCGTCGGTATCCCAGTGAATCGGGTTGGTGCCGATCACCAGCTCCTCGCGGTCCGTCAGACCGTCGTTGTCGATATCGCGGTTCGTTCTGGAATCGGGAGTCAACGGGTCAAACGCCAGATAGAGGTCCTCCCATGGGATGGTGATCCCGGTGGCGACATCGGCAGGGTTATATCGATTGCCC
>CAZHLQ010000152.1:0-1618 GCA_964533235.1 uncultured Gudongella sp.
GGCGCTTGTGAAATGGATCACAGGGGAACCGCTGAAACCATTCCTGAACTCATCCGATTTCATATACGCCAGTCTTTCATCACTCTTTTTTACCAGGTCAAGCTTATTAAGGGCTAAGACAATCCCTGCAGATGGGTTTATTGAAAGAATCATATCAACATGGGTTCGTATACTATCGATGGAACTGCTTCTTGTTATATCAGCAACAATAATTGCTCCGGCAGCTCCACGTAAGTATTCCGGGGTAACGGGGGAGAACCTGTCGCTTCCGGCTATATCCCAGAGAAGAAGGGAAATATTATCCTGATCAACAGATATATCCTTTTTCGTTACTTTCACACCAACAGTTGTAAGATAGGAATCGTTGAATTCATCATAGACAAAACGGCGTACAAGGCTCGTTTTACCAACGGCAAAATCTCCCAGCATAACAACTTTCCATTTATAGTCACCCGGCATCAGCTGCTCCTCAGGTATATTCTAACATAATAATACTATTTGCAGTAAAATCCAAGCAGAAGAATATCATCCTCCTGCTTCTTTTCACCACGGTATAATTCAACTTCATTTATCACTGCATTCATTGTTTCAAGGAGAGTCTCCCTGCGGGATTTTCTGAAAATCTCCAGTAATGGTTCATCAAAACCTATAATTGACCCATCCTCCCTGTATGTTGACGGAATACCGTCTGTATATAGAAACAGCATATCCCCGCTTTCAATGCAGACCCTGTACTCCTCAAATTTCTGCTCTTCAAAAAGTCCTATAACAGCATCATTCCCTCCGGGGAAAAAAGCAGCACCGTTTTTTTTAAGGACAACGGGGTGCGGATGGCCTCCATTTGCAAACCTGAATTCCAGTGTGCTGCTGAGATTATCGTATACAATGGCCCCTGCTATCGCAGAAAAAAAATAGAACATTGAATTCCCTCTGAAATACTCCCTGTTTATAAGGCTCAGGTATTCAGAAGGGTCTGTCCAGAGCTCACCTGCAACATTCTCTGTAAAGTATTTCATCAATGAAAGAAAAAGTGCGGATGCAACTCCATGACCTGTTATATCGCATACAAAAACCCCTGTAAAACCCTCAAAGGGGATTACAGAATAAAAATCACCACCTATCTGTTCAAGGGGGAGATATCTGCATTCTATCTGGAGTTTATCTGTTTCAGGAAATTCTTTCTGTATCAGTGTATCAACAGCTCTCCTTGCGATAAGAAGGTTGTTCTCCATAATATTGATCTTTTCACTAAGCGCTCTTTCACTGCGTTCAAGCTCATTCATCATGAGCTTAAGCTGCTCCTCCATCCTTTTTCTCTCAGTGATATCAACAATGGCACTGACAATAACACTGTTCTTCCGGTCCGGGCCGAAAAAGAGAGACTTATTGATAATCACATGGCGTTCACTGCCGTAACCGTCAGCTATCCCTGTTTCATACCTCCGTGTGCCGCCGGTGTTTTTAAGCTCGTCATCATAAAGTAACAGATCACTGCTTTTCTTTAAAATTATACCTATCTCTCTGCCGATTATTTCATCCTTTTTCCTCGCAGCAAAAACTTCGAATGCCCTGTTGCAGCCAAGGCACCTCCCTGCCGCATCTCTGTAGAATATAGGGT
>CAZHLQ010000153.1:0-10268 GCA_964533235.1 uncultured Gudongella sp.
AGTATATTCTGTTTTTTCACAAAATCCATAGAAATAAAAAAGAGGCCTTATAAGCAACCTAAGACCTCATTTCTGTTTACCTGTCAAAGCTTTCCTGAAGCTGATTATACCTTGTTGACAAGAGCATCTACTGCATAGGGAATACTCTCAAGTATATCAGATGCTATCATGCCATATTCTCCCTTATTTTTTTTGGCAAGATCTCCAGCCATTCCGTGGACGCAGACTGCAAGTACTGCCGCTTCATAAGGATCCTTAAGCTGGGCTAAAAAACTACCTGCAATACCTGATAGTACGTCTCCGCTTCCTGCTGTTGCCATCCCTGGATTTCCTGTCTCATTAAGGTAAAGCCTTTCCCCATCTGTAACTATGGTTCTATGTCCCTTAAGAACCGTTATAACTCCGTATGTCGTGGAAAACTTCTTTGCAGCAGCCTCCCTGTCCTTCTGTATCTCTTCGGTGCTCATCCTTAGGAGTCTTCCCATCTCGCCGGGATGAGGAGTCACGATCGCAGGTGAGCTTCTATGCCTTATAAGAGAAGGATTGTCCGAGAGAATATTAAGTGCGTCAGCATCAACTACTATAGGCTTCTGAAAATAGAGAAGACTGTCCTCTACCAGCTCTCTTTGTTTCTTTCCCGTCCCAAGTCCTGGTCCCAATATCAAAACATCCAAAGGCTCCATTGCTTGCCTGTAAACATACGGGTCATCAGCCTCCCTGGTGATGACTTCAGTCGCTTTTGCAGAAAATATCCTAGCAAGCTCCTTTTCAAGGATCGCATATACCAGCCCTGCACCAGACTTCAAAGCTCCATAGGATGCAAGATGTACCGCTCCAAGCATTCCGTGGCTTCCACCTATGACCCCGATCCTCCCAAAATCTCCCTTATGAGAGTCAAACGGTCTTTTCGGTAATCTGAAGGGCACATTATCTGGTACACGTAAGCAATTTTGCATATATCCCGTCGCTGATGCCACTGAGTACTCCTCCTCATTTGAAATTGATAACTCGATCTCCCGTATTCCCATAGCATCCATAGTCGAATAAAGAGCTTTTGATGGCACCAGATAAGGTCTGCCGCTGTCCTCATGGACTATCTCCATATCTCTCCAGCTAATGGCTCCTATTCCAGTTCCAAGTAGCTTTGATATAGCTTCCTTCGCAGCAAACATTCCTGCAGCAGTTTGAGGATTATGGTTCTTTTCAGAAAGATATGCCTGCTCTGCTTCAGTGAATATTCTTCGATAGAAGCTGTCACGACCCTTCTCAAGCAGCTTCTCGATCCTTTTATTCCCAACGATATCTATCCCTGTACGTATAGTCATGAAACACCTCCTGGTTTTCAGTGAATAGTTGATAGTGAATAGTGAAAATGAACAATGAACATTGAAAAATGAAAAACTAAGAACCAAGAGGTAAGAGCCAAGAGGTAAGATTCTTCGACAAGCCTCAGAATGACAACACTTTTGTCATCCCGAGAGTAGTCTATGGATCTATTTATTTATTGTCAATTGTCCATTGTCCATTGTCCATTGTTAATTACTCTAGAACTTCCTGCTTCCTGGCTTTACTATTGGGAGTCCTTCCCTGCAAAGCGGACAGTCATCCTTGTCGTAGGTATCGATTTGCAGCTTTCCTGCTGCGTATATCGGGTACTTAAGGCCTCCATTGCTCCTGTCTATAAGAGCTGCTATCCCTACAACTAGCCCACCGTGCTCCTCTATTGCTGCTATTGCCTCGTATGAGGATTTGCCCGTAGTCACAACATCCTCGGCTACAAGTACTCTTTGTCCCTTCTCAATTGCAAAGCCTCTCTTCAACTTCATCTCTCCTTCCTCACGCTCAGTGAAAAAGGCAGGCTTACCAAGCTGTCTTCCTAGCTCATATGCAACTATGATCCCACCCATAGCAGGTCCTACCACAATATCGACTTCTATGCCATCCAGGCTTTTAATAATCTCTTCAACGGCCTTCTCAGCCTTGTCAGGGTATTGCAGAAGCCTTGCACACTGAACGTATCTATTGCTGTGCTTGCCTGAGGATAAAAGAAAATGACCCTCCAATAGTGCACCTGATTCCTTTAACAATTCCAATATCATATGATTACCTCCATATCGCTCCTCTTATCTCCTCAAGGTCCTTTATACCCTCTCGTTCCATAAATGCTGCAATCCCCTCTGCAATTTCCAGGGCAGCCTCTGGTTTTCTAAATGTCGCACTTCCGATCTGCACCAGATGTGCACCTGCCATAATGAATTCTATAGCATCCTCAGCAGAAATTATTCCACCGATCCCGATAACCGGAACATCTACTGACCTGCAGACCTCATATACCATCCTAAGTGCTATCGGTTTGATCGCTGGTCCTGAAAGTCCTGCAGTAATATTATTAAACACTGGTTTTCTCTTATGGATGTCAATAGCAAGGGCATTAAATGTGTTTACCAAGGATAGCGCATCTGCACCTGCTTCCACACATGCTTCTGCCATTTCTCTTATATTTTCTGCATTTGGGGACAGCTTGACTACAAGCTTCTTTGTAGTTACCTTCCTCACTGCCTCCACTACTATCGAGGCTGGAGTGCACTGGATCCCAAATGCCATGCCGCCTTCCTTCACATTGGGGCAGGATATATTCAGCTCGATAATTGGTGCATCTATGCTTTCCAGCAGCCTTGCTCCCTTAACATAGTCTTCGACAGTTCCTCCGCCAAGATTTACAAGTGTTACCAGTTCCTTGTCCTTCAAAAATGGCCACTCAGTATCTATAAATCCCTGAACTCCAGGATTTTGAAGTCCTATACTATTCATCAGTCCTGAGGGTGTTTCATGTATCCGCATCCCCTTGTTTCCATTTCTTGGCTCTAGTGTAAGCCCTTTAGTGGAAATCCCTCCCAGCTTTGAAAGCTGGAAATACTCTGAAAGCTCTCTTCCAAACCCCACTGTTCCTGATGCAGCAATTACTGGATTCTTAAAGCTGATACCACAGAATTGGACTCTGGTCATAGGATCACCTCCTGAGCACTGAAAACAGGACCTTCCTTGCAGACTCTTTCCATCCCTCTTATGGTTGGAACTGTACATCCCAAACAAATTCCTATTCCACAAGCCATGTGGCTTTCAAGAGATACATAAAGTTGTGTTTTATCCAAACATTTTCTTCCCAAAGCTTCCATCATTGGCATGGGACCGCAGGAATATACGGTATCATAAGCTTCTGGATCAAAGATGTCAGTTACAAAGCCCCTATGTCCAATTGAACCGTCTTCTGTTGATATTATTATTTCGTTGGTATGATCTTCAAAGTCTTCCAGTAAATATGGATCACTCCTGAAGCCAGCATAAAGATAGGCTTTGGCTCCAAGACTTTTTGCAAGATAAAGCATAGGCGCAATTCCTATTCCGCCTGCTACAATAGCGACTCTTTTCCCCTCTTCCAGCTGAAAACCATTGCCTAGGGGACCAAGCAAGCTCAGAGTATCGCCTGGTTTAAGACTTGAAATGATGTGGGTCCCCTTCCCTCTGACCTCATAGATCATTGTAAGTACACCTTCTCTAAGGTCTGCTATGCTTATTGGTCTCGGCAGAAAAGGGTCATTTCCCTCCCAGCCTCTAAGCATATAAAACTGTCCGGGAGCTCCTTGAAAGTCTCCACTAAGCCTTATTCTAAAGATATTTTTTGCGATCTCAGCATTCTCTATCAAGATCCCGTCTCTATAGCTATCCTTCAAAGCCAATGTCCTCCCTCATGTTTAGCACTGCTTCTCTGATATAGTGCCCAAATCTTTCCCAACCGTCCTGTTGCTTTGCATATGCCGTGATTATACCCCTTGAGGAGTTTACGACCCCTCCGTTTCCTTCCTTAAGATAAAGCCTGACATCCATCCCAGTAGCTCCCTGGGCTCCATAGCCTGGTATCAGGAAAAACGTCTCGGGATACCTGTCTCTGATCTCTGTAGCTTCGTCGGTATGAGTCCCTCCAACAACTGCACCAAGGGCAGAATAACCGCATTTTCCAATGTAGTCTTTGCCCATTTCAGCAAGCTTGTCTCCTATATGAAGGTATATCTTTTTCCCACCAGCCTCAAGGTATTCGATGTCCTTTGCCCCCGGATTAGAGGTCCTTAGAAGCACGAATAATCCTTTTTTGCCTGTCTCAAGATGAGGAAGATAAGGAGTGATGCTGTCAAATCCCATATATGGATTAATGGTGATAAAATCTGCTTCGAAGTCGCCTTCAAAATGAGCTTTCCCATACATTTCTGCTGTTGATGAAATATCTCCCCGCTTTACGTCTCCGATTGATAAAGCGCCAGTATGTCTTATATATTCAAGGGTCCTTTTATATGCTGTAAGTCCCTGGATCCCATAAGCTTCATAAAAAGCTATTTGAGGCTTGTACACAGAAACGACGTCAAGAGTAGAATCTATTATCAGTTTGTTGTATTGAAAGATCACATCTCCTGGATCCTGGTATTTATTCTTCAGCTCCATCGGTATATACTCAAGTCGTGAATCAAGACCGACGCAAACCATTCCCTTGTCTTCAACTTCCTTATAAAGCTTATCTATTATCAATTCCCAGTACCTCCCCACAATCTTTGCTCATATATTTTATTTCTCCTCCCCTTATGGTCATCAGTATTTCTCCCTGTAGCTCTGATCCTTCAAAAGGAGTATTCTTACCCTTTGAAACAAAGGATGACGTGTTAACCACAAGCTTTCTATCAAGGTCTACCAGTATCAGGTCTCCATCATAGCCTTCCTGGAGCTTTCCCTTGTCCAAGCCCATTATCTCTGCAGGCCTCCCTGACATAAGTCTGGATAAGAGCTTCAGACTTAACCCATTATCTCTTACAAGCACCGTGAAGCAAACAGAGAATGCGGTCTCGAGTCCTGAAAGCCCGGGACTCCCCTTTTCCTTGTCCTCCTTGGTGTGAGGTGCATGATCTGTCGCAATTGCATCTACTGTTCCATCCTCGATACCACGAATTAGTGCATCCACGTCCTTTTTGGTCCTGATTGGGGGATTTACCCTGTATGGGTTGTCCCAAAGCGCGATATGGTGAGGGGTAACGTCACAGGAAATATTGTCTCCCTTAAGCCTCGCTCTTCGAATCTCATCGACAGCCTCTTCAGTGCTGACGTGTGTCAGGTGCAGTCTAGCTCTTGTGTGCAGAGCAAGATAGATGTTCCTGACAGTCTCAAGATTCTCTGAAAGTCTGTAGTCGATAGGAGTGATAAGTTCATCCTCTGCATGGGACATTATGATCAAGTTATTTTCCCACGCTTTTTCCATGGCCTTATACATCACAAAAGAGCTTGATACTCCTTTCCCATCGTCTGTAATCATCCTTACTCTTTCATCAAGGTTGTCCAAGTGGGAAATATCATTGCCATCGAAGCCTCTGGTAATCGATACGCATTGGTGTACCTGGACCAAATCAAGCTCATCAGCTTTGTTAAGCACGTATTCTACCGTCTCCATGTCCGAACAGACTGGAGATGTGTTTCCCATAAGATTTACAAAGGAATAGCCACCCTTCAATGCTGCAAGACCTCCCGTAAGAAGATCCTCCTTCCAGGTGTATCCTGGCTCTCTGAAATGTGCATGCATGTCTACCAATGCAGGCATCAGGCACATCCCACGAGCATCGATCACAGCCCCGTCAAAGGATATGTCGTCTCCAAGCTCTGCTATTTTGCCATCTCTTATCAAGACATCTCCATGAAGATCTATATCCTGATCAACCAATCTGGCTCCCTTTATCAATAGTTCCATACTATCCCTCCCAGGAGTATATGTGGTCACAGTACTCACACTTATAGATACCCTTAGTATGGTCTATGAGAACAAATCTGTGGGTCACATTTCTTTCCTCGGTAGTTATGCACCTTGGGTTCTTGCATTTTATTATCCCCTCCACCCTATCTGGAAGAGACAACTTTATTTTGTCAGTTATTACCTCATTTTCTATAACGTTTACTGTTATATTGGGATCGAGAAAGCCCAGCATTGCGAGGTCTAGGTCAATAACGTCCTCAACCTTGATTATATCCTTCTTACCATGCTTTTTACTCGCTGCGTTCATGATCAGTGCTACTGTGAAATCTGCCTGATCAAGCTTCAGATACTGGAATATCTTAAGCCCCATCCCAGGTCTAATATGATCTATTACAAGCCCTTTTTTAATACTTGTGATGTTCAGCATCTACTTCACCCCCAATAGCTTAAGAATCAAAGCCATCCTAACGTACATACCATTCTTCACCTGTCTGAAATACCATGCCCGGGGATCATCATCAATCTCTGGGCTTATCTCATTTACCCTTGGAAGAGGATGAAGTATCACGAGGTCCTCAGGAGCTGCTGTTAGCTTTTCCCTGTCAAGTATATAGCTGTCCTTAAGTCTTACATAGTCTGCCTCGTTAAAAAACCTTTCCTTCTGGACTCTTGTCATGTATAGCACATCCAGCTCTCCGATTACCTCCTCAAGTCTTTCCACCTCCCTGAAGGGTATTCCCTTGCCAAGGAGGATCTCATGTCTGATATAATCTGGTACCTGAAGCTCCTTTGGAGATACCAGTACAAACTCAACATCGTCATACCTGGACATCGCCTTTATAAGTGAATGCACAGTCCTTCCAAATTTAAGATCTCCACAGCATCCTATAACAAGCTTATCCAGCCTGCTTTTAGCTTGAAGGATCGTGAAAAGATCAGTAAGGGTCTGAGTTGGATGCTGATGTCCTCCGTCTCCTCCGTTTATTAGAGGAACTGGGCTATATTCAGTACCAAGTCTTGGTGCACCTTCTTTAGGATGCCTCATTGCAATTATGTCGGCGTAAGCTCCAACCGTTCTCAATGTGTCGGCAAGGCTTTCTCCCTTTGCCACAGAACTAGAGCCCGGCTCCGAAAACCCGATGACGCTTCCACCCAATCTCAACATTGCGGCTTCAAAGCTAAATCTGGTCCTGGTGCTGGGCTCATAAAATAGAGTGCTCAGGATTTTTCCATGGCATATAGAATTGTAATTCTCCGGGCTGTCGATGATGCTCTCTGTAAGCTTAAAAATACTTTCAAGCTCTCCAATACTAAAATCTTGGGGATCGATCAGGTGTCTTCCTTTAAGCATGATTATTCCTCCTCGTTTACCTGTAGGTTGTCTCGGAGCAGCGCATTAAAAATGCCCTCCGTAAAGGAAGGCATAAGTATTCCGCTTATACGCACTCCTTTCCGATCTCACAGGATCGGTTTAAAGGTATTTATTTAGTTAAAATTATCATAGGATAAGCTTCAAGTCAACTACCTGAAGCAAATTTTACATAATGATTTCCAGCCTAGCATTCTCTGGTTGGTCAACAAAAATTTCTGTTTTGATCTCAATGCTTCCATTACGCTCCATTAATTCGATTTTAAAGCTTACATGTCTTAGACTCTATTTTTGACTTGCAGTGTTATATTAAGCCAATTATCTGGTATAATTAGACTATCTAAATATCATTTGGGGGGATAATATGAAATTTCTGTTTGAAAAGGGTGGAGAAATAAAGGTTGTACTTGTTTTCAAGGGGGCTGAAAAGTTAGCTGACGCACCTGAGCTTTACAGCTTCGCAAAAGAGCGAAAACTATTCGAGGGAAAAGCAGGAGAGGTCTATTCGAGTCTTGGTAACGGTAATGATCTGATACTTCTTGGCTTAGGGGAAGAGGAAAAACTTGACTACCAGGTCCTTAGAAAAGCATTCTATTCACTTGGCAAGGAAGCTGGTAGATTAAAGCTTAAGAGCATCGGAGTTCAAATCCCAAGATTTGGGGACAGATGCTATGGTAAAACCTTGAAGGCTGTTTCCGAAGGTCTTATCCAGTCCCAATACAGCTTCGACAAATATAAAAGCAAGGCAGAGCCAAGGATCGCGCTTGAAGAAGTTTACCTTAACGTCATCGAGGAAAAGCTTGATAGTGCAAAAAACGTTGTTGAGGAAACCCAAATACTCATGGAGGGTGTATTCCTTACAAGAGATCTTGTAAATGAGCCTGCAATAAACATGTACCCTGAAGTTCTTGCCAAGAGTGCAGTCGATAGTCTATCACCTTTGGGAGTAAAAGTTGATGTGTTTGGCAAGGAAAAAATAGAAGAGCTTGGTATGATAGCGTTCCTTGCAGTTTCAAAGGGATCAGAGAAGGAGCCTCAATTCATCGTAATGAAATACGAAGGTGATCCGGATTCAGCAGAAAAGCTTGTGCTTGTTGGAAAAGGGCTTACCTACGACTCAGGTGGATATTGCTTAAAGCCTGCAGACAGTATGGCAACCATGCATACTGACATGGCTGGAGCAGCTTCAGTTATTGGAGCCATGTACTCGATAGCAAAGTCAGGGCTTAGGAAAAATGTAACTGCAATAGTTGCAGCCTGTGAGAATATGATTTCAGGCGGAGCCTATAAGACTGGTGATATAATTGGATCTATGTCTGGAAAGACTATAGAGATAGGGAATACCGACGCCGAGGGAAGAGTCACCCTTGCAGATGCTCTTTGGTATGCAGCTACTGTTGAAAATGCTGACAAGATAGTCGATCTTGCAACGCTTACCGGAGCCTGTGTAGTTGCTCTTGGTAGCGTAAATACAGGGGCAATAGCTAATAATGATGATCTTATGGGAAGAATAAAGACAGCCTCTACCCTTGCAGGAGAGCCTGTATGGGAGCTTCCTCACGACGAGGAGTATATGGAGCTTTTCAAGAGTGATTTCGCGGATTTGAAGAACACTGGAGGAAGATGGGCTGGAGCAATAACTGCAGGGCTTTTCCTAAGAGAATTCGTAAATGACAAGCCATGGGTACACCTTGACATTGCAGGGACATCACACCTATCTGGTCCAATGGGCTATCTTCCCAAGGGAGCGACAGGCGTTCCAGTAAAGACTCTGTACTATCTGGTAAAGGATATGTAGCATCAAAAAACCAGGTCCAAAATTGGACCTGGTTACTTGTTTTTCAAGACTCCGCCAAGCAGACCTATTACGGCAAATATCGTGTAATAGCCTGCGCTTGTTATTGAATTCCCCGTTATCTCTCTTATGCCCTGGATTATAAGCTGGTCTCCCCCAAAGAGGGACACTATCCATCCTACCACAAGGCCGACTATAAGTCCTCCAAGCATACTTACACCTCCGTATGGAAATCTCCCTCTATATGATAACAGAAAGAGAGCAGGAAATCCATCTAAATAGTCCACTGACCATGTATTATGCCTACAATGTACCAGGCTCCTCCGACATCCTCGAAAACAAGCTTTAGACTTCTCCAGTCCATCCCGCTATACTGTGGATCGAAGCCAGTGAAGTGGAATTCAATAAATTCCCCGTTGGGATAAGCAGTGTCAACATTGTTCAAGGAGTTACCCAATCCGATCTGATTGTTTACTCCTATCATGTGAGGATTCAGGAAATCCTCATCATAAACAAAGCTTTGGTGATAGTCGGAGTAAACTTGATTTATCGGGTTCCCTGAGCCGTCAAAATTACCCCATAGATACACTGTATTATCCTGAGCCAGCCCTGCAACCTGCGCTGCAGTAAATACCAGGTTAGCCTGAGTATCTACGTAATCATAAGGAGTAAACCTAAGACCTAGGCTTGGATGTACATAGTCAGCTACACTCACCATATCCATTATCTTTAGCAGCTCCATAACCTCGACAGATGTCGTCAAAAGCGAAGCTCCCTGTGTAGGTCCAATTGTTGTAACTGGCTCTGGTTCAGGCTCCTGAGCTTCCTCAAGCTGTGTCTGCAGTTCCTCGATTTGGGATTCAAGCTCCGTTATTTGGGAGTTTTTCTCCTGTATCTCCATATTGAGTTCTTCTATAACGGCTTCCTGTGAAGGGCTGCTGCAAGCTGTCAGAAGAACTGAAGCTGAAATAAATATGGCTAAAAAAATGTTTTTCTTTATCATATAACCACTTCCTTTTACTGATTTACAACATTTTTACCCTTAATTGACCAGATAAAAATGTCAATTGGGTTACATAAGGTCAGTTATATTTTTAACTAAATCTTCTATTTGCTTTTCTCTTCTTCCGCTACCCCAATCGATTATCGCTGTAAACTCGACCTTTCCGCCCTTTTCCCGACACATTCCCGCCATCTGTCCAATGGCGCTCTTACCACCAAGAAAGCTGTAGGGGAAAGCATGTGTCACAAAAATTGACACACTTTTACCTTCAATTTCTCTCACCTCAGAAAAGAACTTTTTGATAACAGGAGATGCC
>CAZHLQ010000154.1:0-18819 GCA_964533235.1 uncultured Gudongella sp.
AACAAGTTCTTTCTCCATTTCTGACTCAATGGATTCTGTAGAAATATTGAACTTCAAGGACAGCTGATCTATCAGCAGTTTAACAAATTTCTTCTTCCAATCTGTCATCTGTGGATCGTAGGTAAGTGCATACGCAGCCAATTTTCCGAAATCCTCCACCATCTCCCCTTCCTTTGACTGTTCAAAATCTATCCCGTATATTTCGTCATCCTTGATCAAAAAGTTCCTAAAGTTTACATCGTTCATAATGTAGTTGAGCCCAAGTCTGGAACTTATCGTGTCATAGAATACTGTGAGCCAATCTGCCAACTTAGTAATCACATGCAAAATGTCTTCTGAGCTTATCCTTTCGCTTTTCTCTAACCAATTAAGCAATGTCATATCTCCCAAGTCCTCAAGATATAATGAATCTGAAGTTATCTTCAATACTTCCGGTACTTTGCAGCCATTGGTATGCAACAGTTGCAGCAGGGTAAGCTCCTTTTCCATATCATCTTTGTTACTAAATATTTTTAGAATGCTTTTGCCCTCATCTTCAATCAATCTATATACCTTATTCCGTTTGCTTATGAGCTCTACCTTTTTATGCATATCTCAATATCTCCATTACTTGAATAACCATCGAGCTCGCTTGAAAGTCCTATGATAGTATTTTTAATTATCCTCTGAACGAATGGTACCATAGGTATATCATTACCATTTACAGTAAGAACAACCTCTTGATTGTCAAGAACGCATTCTTCTCTCTCTGAAAGTCCTTTAGCTATTCTTGACCCCAGCTCATAGCAGGTGTAACCGCAAGCCTTGCAGCACTCTTCCTTTACATCCGGCAGAGGGCTGAAGCTTTTTATTTCAATAAGGTCTACAAGCTCCTTTACATGCGTCATGGAGTTTATTACAGGTATCCCTTTGTATTCCTTAAGTTCTGCAGCTATCCTGCCTGAAATTGCAATAACAGTCCCGTCTAATCTCGATTCAATTCCCTCGACATCATGAGCAGTCACTATTTTTACTGCCGAGCTGTCTCTAACGCCCTCCATGATAACATAATCCTGGACATAGAATTTTAAGATCTCATTTACAGGAAGCTTCTCCTGAAACAGTACGTCGGTTTCATTATCTCCTCTGGCTGTTACCAAGGTTGCACCAGCTTGCTTATGTCTGTGCGTATTGGTTCCATTTATGTCCATCTTGAAGTCATGAAAATGTATCTCCTTGATAGTCCCAACAGTTCTTCCTCTTCTCGTAAACTCCCTGATGATGTTCTCTATTGTTGTTGTTTTACCTGACTGACTTATCCCTATTACTGAAATAACTTTCATTTTACTCACCTCTGGTAATGTTATCTGGTCATCTCAGACCTATTATCAATATGAAGAACAATACTATTGCAGCTAAAACTATATAATCAAGTATTGAAAATTTAATGCTTACCCAGCTGGTCCTCTCAGGATATGCTCTAAACGCTCTCGCTTCCATGGCAACTGATAGCTCCTTTGCTTTTAGGAGTGAGTTTATTGTAATGGGCATTAGGAGATATGTATAAACTTTAAGTTTTTTCCCTATCCCTACTTTACTTAAATCCAAGCCTCTCAGCTGTATTGCATTAGTCATATCAATCAGCTCCTCCCTGAACACAGGAAAGAATCTCACACCGACCGAGACCATGAACGCGATCTCGTAAGGTATTTTCAATTTAATAATACCTTGTATCAGTTCTCTACTGCTTGATGAGAGTAAAATCAATGATGATGATGCAATTATTGACATCCGGAGAAGGAATTCAACCCCTCTTATTATCCCAATATCCGTCAATAAAATTATCGACCCCATTCTTACAATTGGTACTCCAGTACTTGTAAACAAGCTTTGTAGAACAGCTATTCCAACAACAAGGAGCAACAACCCCTTTAACCTCGATAGAAGATATCCTATCTCCTTGTTTATCGTAAAAGCTACAACTAATGTTGTTAAGAGAACTAAAACCAGAGTATTTATATCAGAATAGACAATAGCTAAGGTCGAAAGAAGAGCTGCAATAATGAGCTTGGTTCTTGGATCCAAACTAAGGCTTGTAATCAATTTCAACCCTCCCATCCTTGATCCTAATTACTCTATTTGCATGTCGCTCAATAAATTCCTCATCGTGGCTTATTATTAGCATTCCGATCCCCTGGGCTTTCAATGAGCATATGATATCTGAAAGCATCTCTATCCTGTCCGGATCAAGAGATGAGGTAGGCTCGTCTAGTATTAGAAATTCAGGATCTGACATAAGTGCTGCAGCTATCGCCAGACGTCTTTTTTCTCCGTAGCTGAGGGTGGATGGGTGTCTATCCTTCAAATTCATAAGATCGAAATTACTCAACAATTCATGCGCCTTCTTATTCGTTTCAGACTCATCAACTCCTTTTAGCTTTTGAACAAAGGTAAGCTCATCGATTACGGTCATACCAAAAAGCTGTCTTTCAACAGCCTGAAACACATATCCAAGCTTTGATCCCAGCTTCCCCAATGACATACCGTTCGTATCCTCACCATCGACTATAACCCTTCCTCTTTGAGGGTGCAGCATACCAGCTGCCAGTTTCGACAAGGTTGTTTTTCCTGAGCCATTGGTTCCGGTAAGGGCGGTTATCTCACCACCGTAAATAACAAGGCTTAAACCATTAATAATGTGATTGCTCTTCCTGTATTTAAATACTACATCCTCGAATACTATGAATGGTCTCATATCATCTACCTTACAGTCTGATTATTTTGTCTGCAATATCTAAATTATCATCTCTATGATCACTCATAACAATAGTAGTACCCTTGCTTCGCAGCTCCTTCAGAACATTTTTTACAGCTGTCCTGCCTTCAATATCCAACCAGGACATAATTTCGTCACAAAGCAATATCTTAGGTTTCATAGTTAGTACGGATCCTATTGCAATAAGTTGCTGCTGGCCACCAGAGAGCTTTGCAGGATTCTGATGTCTGAATCTATCAAGTCCTATTATCCTTAGAACCTCCTCTATCCTGCTGCCAATCTCATCTCTGGATATACATAGGTTCTCCGGACCAAAGGCTAGCTCGTCCTCAACTGTTGGCGAGAACAATTGAGTAGCAGGATTCTGAAATACTATGCCTATCATAGTCGATAATCTGGCATGCGGGATCCCAGATATATCCTCGCCATAAACAAATATCCTCCCATTTAGCTCTCCCTGATATACCCTTGGGATCAAGCCGGCTATACATCTAAGAAGGGTACTTTTCCCACTTCCACTTTTCCCAAGAATAGCTGTTATTGTACCCTCTTCAACATCAAAATCAAGATCTTTAAAAATAGTCTTGTCTGTTGACTTGTACCTAAAGGTTAGATTGTCTATTTCCAATGCTATCATCTGCTTACCTCTATTCTGGTCAACCATTTACATCTTCTGTTACTGAAGGGATCGTTGACAACGATTATTTCATAGGGTCCTCTTCCGCCATCCTCGATTCCACCAAGATACTTTCCATCCTCCAAAACAGCAATATAAATGGCACCATCCTTAAGTACCTCATCACCCGAATATGCAACTGAGAATCCATCAACTCCTGTTGCAATGATAACATCATCCTCATCAACCAAATACCCTATGTGCTCAAGGAGATCAATGAGTTGAACTCCTGAATAGTCAAAAATTGCAGCATCGGTGCTTGACGTGTCAAGTGTTGCTTTAAAATCCTCAAAACCTAAAGACTGAATCATATCAAATCCAACCAGAGTGTTATCGCCTTCAAGCCTGATCTCTAAAGTAGAGTTTTCCATGAGATTTCTTCTGGCTTCAATACCTGATTTATTGAGAAATAATGCTGTAAGGAATGCAGCAGTTAAGAGCGTTATTATTACCGATGAAACTATCAAGTTTTTCCTCATATTATTTCTCCCTTGAAAAATATGGGACTATCATATCCTCGTACCTGCATTCTCCATGATCTCCACCTGTTTCCGTTGAATGCATGCCATGATCTGCAGTCACATATATATTCCCTTGCCAATCGTCTTTTAATTCCATGATCCAGCTATCTATCTTCTTTATGTGATCCAATGTCTCTGCTGCCATAGGACCATACTGATGCCCCCTGTCATCTACCCCATGGAAATGAACGAAGATAAGATCATAGCCCTCCTCCAAAGCTTTTAAAGCAGATGAAAGCATTTCATCATCAGTATCCCCATTCTTATTAGTATCCACATGAAGTACAGGTTCTATCTCGGTATTCAGGATCTTGATATCACCCTCGAGTAGTATACTTTTTGCATCTTTTGAATTTGCATAGCCGAAAATACTTTCTACCTCCATGTCCCTGTAGCTTCTATTATGGACCCCATTCTTATTTGGTGTAGTTCCAGTTATCATAGCTGCATAACCAGCATTAGTTACTGGAGTATATACGCTGAGTGCTTTATTTCTAAAGTGCTCTCCTAAGAATTGGAGCTGATTCCCTTTATTTGCTGTAATATATTGCTCAAATGAAAAACCATCGATAAAGACTATCAAAGCTGGGACATCGTTGTCGAGGGATAGTTTAATATCGCTATATAGCTTTGTTATCGACTCCATTTCAGCACCAATGTATACTCCAGCCAAAGGTCCTTTTTTCTCCTCCCTATCTGCAAAAACCATACTAGCTTTTGTCACCAGCTTCGGAGGGTCAGTAAAATATTCTCTTTCCCCTGATTGATAAAACAAGTACCCTCCCCCAATATCATCAATATCCAGTGCGTCCTTAATATCATTGCTTTCTGGATACCAACCAAGTAAAAAATTCTCTTGGTCGGTGAACACACCTATGCCAATCTCCTGCTGCCATTCAGGGTTGGTTTTTGTACACCCTGACAGTAAGAATATAATAACCAATAACACTATACTATCTCTACTTAGCTTCATAATTATACCTCACAGATCCAATCCTAGCTTGTTCAACGCTTTTAATAGATTCCATGCTATAACACCTCCAAGTGCCCCCGATAGTGCAGCACCTGAAATCAGCAAAAAAAGCATTGCTGCCGGTAGTCGAAAAAACAGTATGTTTGATATTATGGTGCCAGTAATATTCGCTGCCATACACCCCAGCATGAAATGTATAAGATTATAGTCCTTGTTTCTTGAGAAAAAAAATATAATATCCGCTGCCATTCCTGGGAGAGTATATGATAACAGGCTCATTATTCCGTGGCTTCCTATTGCACCGGTAGCTATTACCAATAGGCTTTGAACCAGACCAATAAGGGTCCCTGTCCAAGGCTTTTTCACAAAGCCAATACCGAGGACTATCCATAGCATATAGAAGCCGCCAGCTATTGCTCCACCCGGTATAAACAGAGGACCCGTTATGATATGTACAAGTGGCACAACTATAGGCTTTGTGGCAATGCCAAGCGCTGCGACCACTGATATTGCTACAAGCTCAAATATGGTAAATCTATCGAAAAATCGTTCTTTTTCTTTCATGTCAATTATCAGCTCCTTTTGAAGGAGCAGCTATAATGACTTCGACATGCTTTATCCAGCGCTGGCTGAAGGGGTCTCTCCTTATTATTAGTTGATAAGGTCCGTTGCCACCTTTTTTTCTTGACTCCAAGACTTCTCCATCTCTTGAAAATGCTAGATATACGTTGTGGGGCTCTTCCAATTCTTCTCTTGAAATAACTATCCTATAGCCATCCTCTGCATTTAAGGTTATCTTCTCATCTGGTTGAATACCCAAGTCTTCAAACAGCTTTGACAGCTCAATACCTGTGTAACTCGTCTCAACTGGTTTTTGCCCGCTGCTCCTTACTACAGACGGAAATGTCTCTATCCCAGGATGAGAAAATAGATAATATGGATCTACGCTTATTATCTCTTCGCCATTTATGATCTCAAGCTTTGGCTCCGCTTCCCTTGAGAAAATATAGAAGCCTGAAAGAAAAGCTACAGCTATCAAAATATATATGATAATCTTTTTCATCTCGCTATCCCCTTAATCAAGAGTTGATGCCTGGCTTATACCGCTCCTTACAGCACCTAGAAAACCTCTGGAGGTCGCAGTAGCTCCACTTATTGCATCTACGCTTATGCTTTGAGCAGCTACTATTTCCGATCCAATAAATCTAAAGACCTCCTCATAGTAGCCTGTTGTCTCCCTATGACCAGTAATGTCTATTGACCTGATTTTTCCATTTTCAACTGTAACCTTTGCCATTAGAGGACCTCCAAAGCCTGTGCCAACTCCTACATAGCTTCCATCCTTTAGGTTCCCGATTGGCAGCCTTGAAGAAGTATCCGATATAGTCCCCGCAATAGGTAATGCTAAATATGATGCACCAAGAATAACCAACCCCATCATTACTAGCTTTTTACTCTTAATTGCCCTATTTAAGACTTTAACTGAATAGCCCTTTGTATCCCTTATACATCCAGTTTCGACACATCTCATACAGCTAACGCATTCAGGGCTAGCTGTTCCTTCATCAAAGGAGCTGATCCCAACTGGACAGTCTTTAAGACAATATGTACAGCTTTCACACTCTCCTGAATCTCTTATACTAGCAAATCCTATCGCTGAAAGAAGAGCCTGATAAGCCCCAAGAGGGCACAGAAACCTGCAAAAAGGCCTCCTGATCTTGATTGCCAGGAGCAGAAATATAACCAAAACTATCGTTCCCGTATGAAGCTTGAACCCAGTAAAAACATTGAGAAAACCAAGCCAGGGAGAAAATGGTGTCATGAAGCTTCCCATACCCAAAATCCCTAGTACGACGACCAACAAAAAGATTACATACTTTGTCTTATCGAGAGTTCTCGTGAGTTTAGATGACCTTATGCTATTTAAACCGATTTTTATGCCTATGGTTTGTGATATGTCCTGAAGCATCCCAATTGGACATACATACCCACAGAATACTCTTCCGGATAACAGGGCTGCAATCGTGATGCCTATTGTCAGTGCCATCCCTCTTGTTATTCCTCGCCATCTGTAGGATACGTCAGTAAATCCAGCCTTCAAATGGCTCCAGCCTCCGTAGGGGTTAAGATCAGCTATTGAATAGGTTCTTAATTCTATTTTTCCATTTACATACAAGTAGTAAAGTATGCAGTTGACAGCCACAAGGGCTGCAGCAATAAGCTGCAGCCTTGTTCTTTGGTTTCGTCTCATTTCATATCAATCCTTAACAGGTCATTCGTTAGTATTTTTTCACCATCATGGAGCGATACATAATCTCCATCATCAATTATACTACATTTAAGCATGGTTTCGTAATCTAAAGCATAGCTAGTTCCGTCTGTGGAGACCGCTAAAAAAGAGGCACCCTCCTCCCATCTCATCCCTGCTGTCAGCAGTACGTCCTCCAGAAGCATCCCTTCAATCTCTCCAGTAATCTTTGTCCTGACAACATCGATCATCTTTTCTGGAAAAATAACAGCGTCTCTGGTCGTAGAAAAATGGGTCATATGCTTTACGTTCATACCCAGTTTAAAACCTGGGGCTATATTCATAGGTGCATTTTCTCCTTCTACCTTTATGAAATACCTCTGTATTACCAGCGATATGGTCTCATTTTTCTCAAGACCGTCGTTGGCTGCCATCGTAAAAAACCCTTTCTTATCCAGTTCATCAAATTTTGCAAGTATTTTCCCAACCTCTATCGACTTGTCCTTGCTCCCGTAATACTCATAATAGTATGGCTCGATACCCCTTGTCAGGGCGTCAAACATATGGACCCTCACAATGTTCTTTGGGGTTATTTCTTCGTAGAGATCAATGTTCGACACCATCTTGACCCAATATGGCCCTAGCTCATTTGGTATAGCTACTCTGACAGGCTTTTCTTCATCCTTTACAGGCTTACCATCAACCTCCCAAGCCAGAATAACGTCATTCAGCTCAAGCTTTTCATTGTCTACGAGGGTATAGTAACCATCCCTTCCAGTTATTCCAATACCTGCAAAGCTTGATAGATCGATATCTTCCGAAAGCAATATAGCCCGCAGAGTAGGTCCTTTTACTCGCATTTCTGTCTGTGTACCAGTGGTGTTTATAAGAACCACATCTCTCTCTACCTGCTCATAGCTTCTGATTTCATCTGTATCTATCCTTATGGATCCACCATCCCAGTTGATTGCAAAGCTATTGACGTCCTTTTGCCACATCTCCTGAGGGACAACGTCTGCAACAGCAGACATCTCGATTTTGTTATTAAGGTATTGATATGCACCGATAGCTGCATTAACTGCATTTACTACAGCCTTAGAGCTTACTGTTGCGCCTGTTACCTGCACAATATCCTCTGGAGACTCCTTGTCAAGTGCAGCCAGGTTTAGATACCTGTCGACACCCAGCATGTGAAATCTCTCCAAAAACCATTCCTTTTCAATGTGCTCCGCATAATCTGGTGATTCAGAGTGTTCAATTATCTCGATGGATATTAACTTATCTTTATCAAAGGCAGCCAATATCTCGACTGGTCCATTGTAACCAACGCAGCTTGATACTATAGCTTTGATATCACCATCGACCTCATACCCTCTCCTTACTGCAGGCATGTTCAAAGCAATGAATCCTTCCTCAGACAAATCCCTAATAAGCCTTACTTTCCTGGCTTCAGGGTAGTAGGACCTTACCTTTGCTTCTTCCTCAGAAACTGTGTCAGTGAGGAAGAGTAATGCAGCTGCAAGTATCAATGTGACAACAAGAAATATAATATATGGTTTTTTACCTCTAGCCATTTTAAAACCTACTCTACTATGATTTTTTCAATATTCGAAACCCATTGAGGCTTATTGACATCCCCTGGTTCTTTCTGACCTATAACCAGTTTAAAAGGCGCACCCTCAGATGGGTCATATTGTTCACCGTTCTCTTCCCAGGCGATTATTACAGGAAGCTTGATATCCTGGTTTGTCTCATCAATATAATCCATCCGCTTGATCTGAGAAGCATTAAAATCTATACTGTAGCCATCCGTAGCAATTACCTTTACACTTGAAGAAGACGTATCTGCTATGCCCATGTTTTCCAAAAGGGACCAGAGCTTTACACCCTTGAATTCAGTGTGTCCTGTGCTTCCGAAGCTATTCAGCCAGTAAAATCTGCCTGAAAACTGCAGATCAGATTTGCCCTTTAGTTCAATCAGGCTAATGTAAATTGATGTACCATCCGCTTTGATAAGCTGAATCGATGGTCCACTTGGTTTTTCAGACTCAGCTGGCAGCTGATCAGCAGCCGACTCAGCAGTATCAACCTGGGTTTCCTGGGAAGTCACGGTGGTATCAGGTGCAGAAGACTGCTCATCTGGCTTATCAGGCTCTTCAGGGGCCTGTGCCTCTACTGAGGGCTCTTCTTCCACTGTGTCAATAGAAGGTGTTTCGGTATCAGCCGGCAACTCTTCAATCTCCTGAGGTTTATCTTGAACAGGTTCGATAATTTCTTCTGTCGGCTGTTCCTCAGCTACTTCCTCTTGTATACTGCCACCCTTACTGCATCCTGCCAAGAAGGCAGTAAGCATCAAGGCTGTAATCAATAAAAATATTCCAAGCTTCCTGTTCATATTATTCCTCCTAGGTTATGCCCAACTCCAATACTATTGGTGCCCCAATAATCTCATGAGCATCACTGCTGTTTGTGCCCTGGTAGCACTTTGTGTCCCGCTAAAGCTCCCATCTGGGAATCCTTCGATAATTCCAGCTCTTACGGCGGCTGCAACCGAATTCTCCGCCCAAGGAGCTATAGTATCACTAAATGCCGAGAGGGTATCATTCACCTGCAGCTCAGATAATTCTATATCAAGAACTCTTCCAAGTATAGCTGCTATCTCTGTTCTGGATATCCTTCCAGAGGGTCTGAAGCTCCCATCGGAATATCCCGTAACTAAACCATTTTCAACTGCTGCAGCTATTGATTCCTCATACCACGAGCCATTAGCTACATCTATAAATGACAACGTGCTGTCCTTACTTACCAAACCAAGGATTCTTGTAAGCAGCACGACAAACTCTGCTCTTGTTATGCTGTCATTTGGTCTGAACCCTTTTGAGTCTCCTTTCACATATGCCATTTCTGCCATCTTTGAAATTGATTCTACAGCCCAGTGACCGGTTGTATCAGCAAATTGCTTCAGTTCTGTGTATATAGCTGCGCCTCCATTAGTCCCTATCATAAGCTTATTCTCAACGAAATCCATAAAGTAAACATTGTTCCACTGCTTAGTCGGGAATGGCGCTTCATAAGCAGAAGCCACAGTTTCACCAGACGAAAGCTCTATCTTAGCTACACCACCTGCAACAGTTGCAGCGTAAATAACACCAGCTTCATCAGGACTAGCCACTACAAGTCTTATGTCATTGTCTTCTCCCAGTCCTGGATAAAGCTCTGATGATTTAAAAGTCTTCATGTCTGTACCCTTCAAATAATCAACTTCACCTTGCCCATAACCGGGTGCATTCCCTGAGCGGACTATCCAGACTCCTCCATCAAGGTCGATCGATATACTTCTGATCCAGTTTAAGTTGAAATTCTCCGGGTCAAATCCATCATAAGTCGTTAGCTTTCCATATGGATCCAGATATTGATAACCGCCATAATACTTAGGTTCCGAATCTGTTCCCTTCGTATCTGGATAATAGCCTATCCAAACTCCACCCTCTCCGTCTGGCTCTACGGCATCCACTGAATAAGGAAGCAGACCTTCTGATTGTGTGTATATTGTCCACTTTCCATCCTTATCAACGTGTACTAAGCCGTTTTGGGTTCCAATATATATTCCGCCGTTTCCGTCAAGCTCAAGCTCCTGTACAAAACATGCCGGAAGATTTGAATTTTCCTTATTTATATTTCTCCAGCCTGTATCGTCCTTAACTAAAATCCCCTTTGGATCATTAGGTCCTCCCAGGGTCATCCAAAGCTCTCCGTTCTCTCGCTGGACTATGGAATAAACAGTATCTATCTTCAGGGTACCCTTATTAGAAGTCTCAACATCAGTTATATGTGACCATTTACCATCCTTTGATCTAACTGACAAGCCACCTCCATTGGTACCGATCCAAAGGTTCCCTTCATTGTCATATTCCATAGCCCTTACGCTGGCTTCTGACATTTCATAGCCAGTGTCGTTTCTATGGATGATCCAGCCAGTTGATTTTTCATTCTTAGTCCCTGGCTCAGGGAGCTCTGGAAGGTCTAGCTTCCTAACATCCTCCGTCTTAGGCTCTTCATATTCTCCTGTACCAACAACTATACAGTCGACCCACTTGACCCACATAGATTTGCTTTCCTCAATAATGAGTCTTATTGGCCCATATGCATTGTTATTTGCATAGCCTGAGGATGCTTCATTCGGTACCAAGGGGTAGCCTTCAACTGCATAAGCAAGCATTATCTTCTTAAGCTTTCCGGATGAATTAACTACACCATTTTTGACCTGATCGTGGCTCCTTAATATTTGATTATAATTAGCTCCAGAAAATATCCTTATGGACGGCTGATCGACACCATCCTTTAGACCAACGAACTCAGAGATAAGCTTCCAAAGCTCGATGCCCTCAAATTCTCTAATCCCATCACCTGTGTAAACGTCTCTTAGACTGTAGCCAAGCATTGATTCCAGCTGTCTTAAAGTAAAGGTCATCGGTTCCTTTACTTGAGAGCCTGTTACTCTGAGAACCGGTTGATCAAGATACTCCTTATATACGCCCTGATTGTGGTTCCACGTTGAGGAGGAATCTACTGATGATGAGGTCTCTTCACCAGTACCAGACAATTCTGGTTTTAGTGAACCTATAGCCTCTCCTTCACCAATAATTATCTCCTTCAGGAACTGCACCTGATTTGATCCGTTGGTGTCATTGTAACCTGTCTTTCCAAAAATTATTCTCAAAGGTCCACCGTCATTCCCTAGACCTGGATTAAACCCTGCATCAGTAGGTCTCGTAACGTACGGATAACCATTAAATCCATAAGCTACTAATGGAGGCATACCTGACTTTATAGGTTCCACCTTTGAACCTTCAAATTTCCCATCTCCCAGATCCTGAGAGTCCTTCTCATAGTACCCATAAAGCTGGTAATTTTTAATTTCTCCAATCGTCATCGGAGCAAAGTTGTAATTGTCTGCTGCAACGAACCTAATCTTAGTTTCATCTGGCGTCTTGGGGTCAAGACCAGCCTTTAAAAGAAGATCCCATAGCTTTACTCCCTTGTAATTGTTGTAATACCAGAAGTATTCGCTGTTGGAAAGGCTGTATTCTCCTGTGTATTTTATGTCATCCATAGCCTCGATTTCGGATACCTTGTACCTCTTCTCCCTACCAAGGGCATCTCCATGAATTATTATCTCATAATCAGTGTATACAGATGCATTATATGGAGCATAGGTATGCTCAAAAATGTTTTTAGCATCTTTTTCCTCAACATATATATATGCAACATTGGAAAATTCCTTGGCGGATGATTTGGACTGTTCATATACCAGCTTGAAACAGCCATTGTCATTAAACTTATCCTGCCTATATCCTACATCTGAGTCAAGGTATACATAGGGTACCTCATTTATCCCATAGGCAACAGTATATTTACTTGCCTCAGTTATTGGGACGGTTAGGATTGTTTGTCTCGATTTATTCTTAAAGGTTATGCTCCCTGCATTTGGACGAAGCTTAATATAGCTTTCCAGTAAACTTCCTGCATTTATTCCCTCATAAGTATTCAAGGAAATAGTTTGACCCGTTTTTTCATAGTACTCCACTACTTCCTGTTCCTTGGTGTTCTCCTCTATTTGTCTTAAGGATATTGCTCTGTAGCCTTCTACAGCTGGTCCCTCTATTGTAAAGGTGGCACCTGATATTGCATCGATGTTATACGGTGCTCCCGGGTAGCTTATATGCTTATATGGAGATCCCAAGTCAAGGTTAGAGGTAGTTTCTCCTCCAACGATGATCTTAACGACTTGCTTTCCCCACTTGGATAAGTTCATGTCGTCGATCCCAGTCTGACCAAATACCAGCTTAGGAAAATCCTTATCAATATCTCCATCATTCAATGCTCTGTCGCTCCAGCTTACAGGCGGAGCAAAGCTGGTCTTGGGATAATCTCCAAGAACTGCAGAGTACCTTGCTATCATTGGTTGTGCTGTTTTTTTGCTACCTTCTGTAAAATTTGGATAAGTGTATGTACCCTTAAGCTCACTAACAGTTTTCTTGAAGGTAAATCCGTCTGAGCAAATGAAGGTTAGCTCCCAATCGGTCCCTGAGATCAAGTTCTCTGATCCAATCAGCTCAAACAGATCGTAGCCCTTTACCTTGATTATCTTGTGAAAATTCAAGCTGTTGTTTCCTGAATATACAGCCTCTTTTTCAGTGAAATTACTCCAATCCTCAGGTCCTATAGATACCTGACTTTTTATTCCAGATCCAGATATCATTAGATCTACTGTTTCTGCCTTCGCCACAGGAACACCTGTCAGGAGCATTGCAAAGGCTAATAAAATAGCTAAATAACCTCTGACCAACTTAGTATTTACCACAATCACACCTCCTGAGTTATAGAAAAAGCGAAGACTTTCGCCCCCGCTCAATCCGTCCTATTCTTTACTCTGCGGCCTTTACCGCGAACAGGGTATTATAAACTATAACAGCTGCTTCAGCTCTGTTGACTACCTTAGTCGGTTCGAAATTGTCCTCTGCAACACCAGTAAATACTCCCTGAGCCTCAAGCCATGCTACTTCATTTGCAGCCCACTCTGGAACAGCAGTTTTGTCTTCAAAGTTTGATTTTTCCATAACAAATTTATCTTGCTTTTCCTGAGCGACTACTCCTGCCATGACTGCAGCTCTACCCGCTACTGCTGCTATCTCTTGTCTATTGATTGCCTTTCCAGGTAAAAATGTCCCATCTGTGTAGCCAGTAAATATGCCATTTTCTACTGCAGCCTGAACATATGGCGCAAACCAATCAGCTGCTTTGACATCACTAAATCCACCCTTATACTCTACAAGCTCATAACCAAGGGAAACTACAGCTATTTTGCAAAATTCAGCTCTGGTAAAGCTTCCTGCTGGATCATAAATATTATTGCCTTTTCCGTTTACAATCCCCTTTTGTGCCAAACCATCTATGGCTGCTTTAGCAAATCCAAATTCCTCAGTTATATCATTGAATTCTATTGCAACCGGCTCCTCAACAACTGGCTCCTCAACAACTGGCTCTTCAACTACAGGCTCTTCAGCTAAAGGCTCCATTGCCTCTCCAACTGTTATCTCAGCAACCAATTTATATACAGTTCCAAATTCACCTGCTTCCTTGACCTTTCTGTAGACAGTTATCTCATCAGTCTCAGGATTTTCGTCATTGTCTATTACCATTCCGTCAATCTCGTATGCCATAACGTATTTGAGGCTTTCTGCCATTACATCAGACAACATCTGAGGATCGATCGGATAACCATCTGATGCAACCATAGTCACCTCAGCCTCTTCAGCCTTAAGTCCTGCAAGCTCCTCAAGAACGTAAGCTAGACTAACGCCCTTAACGGCCACTGTCTTTTCGCCTGATTTACTATTATATATGTATTCCTCGTCGATCTGCGCTGCCTCTGGCAAAGCCTTGAGATCATCAAGAGTGAAGGATAGTTCCTTCTCCAAGCCTGCACCTTTGATAAAAACAACAGCCTCTCCCTCTGCAAAAGCGACCTGGAAAAGCAGCATTGCAATTACAAGCAATAAAGCAGATACTTTTTTAAACTTTTTCATAATTCATCCACCTTTCATGTTTTGTTTGTACTCCGCAGGAAAGGAATGTCTGCAAAAATAAAAGCAGCATCCCCAATGGAAACACTGCATGTCTCTCCTTTCCATCAGGAGGCCCCGCCGTTTCCAGCTGAACCCTATCGGCAAGTAAGCCATAAATTTTTGAAGGCTTAAAAGCTCGGAGATTTATTGAATTATCAATATTTTAACATAACCCAAAATCGATGTAAAGCGATACAAAAAAACAGTGTTGAAAAAGCTCAAAAAAGGGAGTCCCCCTGCTTCAGGATAACCGTCCGCAAGGGGATGTATTGAGAGGTATTAGATGTTAGCTGTTTAATATTTATATCTTTATTATACTATTGTTTTTAAGAAATGTAAGTACCATTTTAATATGTTTTTCAGATATTCGAGCAATTTTCCAAAACTGATTTCGATTTTTCCCTCCAGACTGGAAATGGTCTTCCATGAAATGAGATGTTTGCTCAATTTCTTGAAAGTTCCCAAATAATCCTGGTTGCGATAGGACTTAAGTCCCCTAAGTGGTAAAACTATTTCCTACATGAGCTTTAATCATATCTCCAGCACTGTACCTGCGGAGATATAATCGATCCTATCTCCAAGCCTTTCCTTTAGCCATCTATATTGTTCATAGCCAGTACAGTGAGCTGTATACAGCTTTGCTCCTGATCTTTCCAGTTCTTCTGAAACCTTCCCAAGAAACTCAAGGTCTTTTGGGTCATCAAGCTTTAAATCATATAGGTGGAAACCTCCAATAACATGTGTTATTGGAAGATCAGAATTATCTGCCGCCTGCTTGATTATATTAGCAATACCCCTATGCGAGCAGCCAGTAAAAAGAACTCTATTTTTCCCCTCCTTGATTATTAGGTTCTGTTCATGGTGAAAATCATCAACTTGCCATGTCTCGTCCTTCCTCATCAGCAGATGTGAATTCCCTTCAGGCACAAGATAGTCCCCATCGATCTTCGAAAACAGTACCAAATCGTCATCAAAGAAAATATCCTCGTCTACTAAAGTGATCCTGTTTTGACTCTCCAATTCAGGCTCAACTCCGGCATCCTCAAGATTCCCTTCTTTATTAGAGGCATGAGGTACAAATGCCTCGCGCTGCATATATATCCTTGCTTTATCGTTTTTTTCTAGAAATGATCCTATCCCTCCGGCATGATCATAATGCCCATGGGAAATTATAACAATATCAACATCACCAAGGTCTACATCCAGCTTTTCTGCATTGGAAAGAAACTTCTCAGTTTCTCCTGTGTCAAAAAGAAGCTTCCTGGTGTGGGTTTCTATATAGAGGCTTAATCCATGCTCAGTTAAATATTCCTCTGATTTCCCTCTGTTTTCCATAAGAGCTTTTATGATCATTCTAATTCCTCCTAACTTATGTTTCATTCGATGCATATATACCCTTTAATGCAGTACTATAGCAATTGGTTGACTTTTAAGCGAAAAAAAGGTACATTGATTGTTAAGAAAGGCGGGAATATTATGAAAAACAACTTAAAGGAAAAGCTTGCCGCGGGCAGCAAAGCCATCGGAACCTTTTTTGAAATAGGTGGCGAGACAGCTGTTGAAGGTCTAGGGTATACAGGACTGGATTACATAATCATAGATACTGAGCATGGACCTTTCGAAGTTGAAAGTACTATGGGATTAATAAGGGCTGCAGAGTTAAAGGAGCTCACGCCTCTGGTCAGGATCAAGGATGTTTCAAGACCTTCAGTTCTAAAAAATCTTGATATTGGTGCGATGGGTCTAGTAGTTCCATGTGTAGAAACCGTTGAGGAGGCTAAAAGCCTTGTTGAGTGGGCAAAATATTATCCTGTGGGTAAGAGAGGCTTTTTTACCGCAAGAAAAGCAGGCTTTGGGCATGAGGGTTTTGCAAAGAACGTAATGGAGTATTTTCAAACCTGTAACAGGGAGACCTTATTGATTCCGCAGTGTGAGACTAGGGGCTGTCTGGATAATATCGAGGCGATAGCTGCACTGGATGGTGTTGACGGGATTTTTATTGGACCCTATGACCTATCTATAGGGTTAGGTATACCCGCACAATTCGATGACCCGTTGTTTAAGGAGGCTATAGCACGGATTCTTAAGGCCTGTAGAGATAATAATAAGCTAAGCTTTATTTTCACTGTTGATCCAGCTATGGCTATGGGATATTTTGAGCAGGGCTTTGACAGTGTTACAATATCTACCGATATGGCTTTTTATATCTCAGGAGTCAAGGCGATGGTCGGAGGAATTAAAAATAAGGAGGGATGGAAATGGTAAAGCTGGCGAATAGGATGGCTAAGTTCTCAGGGGATGATCTTGCTGACATATTAAGATATTCTCTAGATCCTTCTGTGATTTCCTTCAGCATGGGGAGCCCTGCAAGGGAGCTATATCCTGTAGATGCTATAAGACAGATCGTTGACGAGGTCCTTCAGAAGGATTCCCAAAGGTCATTGTCCTATGGTTCTACTGATGGATGGCAGCCTCTTAAGAAAGCCTACCTAGAGCATATAGCTAAGCCTAAAGGTGTTTTAGCAGCTGAGGACGAGGTTATAGTTACTACTGGCTCAACCCAGGGTGTGGATCTTCTTGCTCAGATCCTTATAGATCCAGGTGATTGCATTTTGGTGGAATCACCCACCTACCTGAATACTATATCAGTTTTCAAAAAATATGAGGCTAAGCTGGTTTCAGTTAAGATGGATGACGAGGGCATAATTATTTCGGACCTGGAAGAAAAAATAAAGCTTCATAAACCGAAAATGCTATATACCATACCCACATTCCAAAATCCATCCGGCAAGACCTTGTTGGTAGAAAGAAGAATGCAAATTGCTGAGCTTGCTTCTAAATATGACATGATCGTACTTGAGGATGACCCTTACTGTGATCTTAGATATCGGGGAACTGCAGTACCTCCGATCAAGAGCTTCGATAAAACGGGACATATTGTACTAGCCAACAGCTTTTCCAAGACCATAGCTCCAGGCTTAAGGGTTGGAACTATGGTTGGAAGCAAGGAGATAATCAATGCACTTATACTTGCAAAGGGTATAACAGATACCAATACTCCAATTATTGCTCAGGCTATATGCTCAGGATTCATTGATAGAGGGCTTCTGCCTTCACACCTTGAGAGTATGGTACCTTTGTATCTTGAGCGATTGGATGCAATGCTTAACGGAATAAAAAGCTACTTCCCTAAGGAAATTAAATATACCATTCCTGAAGGAGGACTATTTGTCTGGGTTGATCTTCCAGATTCAGTTAATACAAAGACACTCTTGAAAAAAGCTGCTGAGGAATACAAGGTTTCCTACGTTCCGGGTTCAGCTTTCTGCGTAGATGAGGGCGATGGAATCCACTCTATAAGACTCAATTTCTCAGCTAATAACGCTGAAAGGATTGATGAGGGTCTTAAACGTCTTGGCGAGCTATTGACTAGGGAGCTTAATGGCTGATTTTGGAGATGACCCAGTTACTCAAGGATTGGAGGACGCTGACCAGAAGTATAAGGACGATAACAGTTGCAAAGGTAACGTCTGTCTGATTACGCTGGTGACCGTATCTGATGGCAAAATCACCTAAGCCACCTCCTCCAACTGCACCTGCCATGGCAGTAAGTCCTATCAAGCTTATCGCTGTGATAGTTACGGCTCGAATGAGTCCTGGAAGGCTTTCCTTCAGGTAAACTCTTCTGATGATCTCGAAGGGGCTGCTCCCCATCGATAAGGCTGCCTCGATGAGACCTTTATCCAGCTCTGCCAGTGCAGTTTCTACCTGTCTTGCAAAGAATGGGACTGTGCCAAATATCAAGGGTACTATAGCACCCTTTGTGCCTATGGCAGTACCAGCGATCATCCTTGTGAGTGGGATCAAAAGCGCTAAAAGGATAATAAATGGTATAGTCCTGAAAATATTTACTATTTTGTCTAAAACTGAGGAAAGGACGGCATTCTCAAGAATGCCTCCTTTTTTTGTTACTGTGAGTGTGACCCCAATAAATGCTCCAAGTACAAGTGATATGATC
>CAZHLQ010000155.1:0-3814 GCA_964533235.1 uncultured Gudongella sp.
GGGTGGAACACATATGACCTTATCTGAGAGCCCCACGCGATTTGTGAGTAGGAGCCCTGGAGATCCTCTATCCTCTCCTTGTTCTCCTCCTCCTTAAGCTGGATCAGCTTTGCTTTAAGCATGTTCATTGCTGTAGCTCTGTTGGAATGCTGTGACCTCTCAGACTGGCAGGTAACTACTATACCAGTAGGTAAATGGGTTATCCTGATTGCTGAATCAGTAGTGTTTACGTGCTGTCCGCCAGCTCCTGAGGATCTGTAGGTATCAATTTTTAGATCCTTTTCATTTATGTCGATCTCTACAGTGTCGTCTATCTGAGGATAAACGTCTATGCTGGCAAATGAGGTATGCCTCTTGCCTGAGGCGTCGAAAGGCGATATCCTTACAAGCCTGTGGACTCCCTTCTCAGCCTTCAGATATCCATAGGCGTTGAAGCCCTCTATAAGGAGAGTTACTGATTTTATACCTCCCTCTGTATCAGCGAGAAGATCAAGAGTCTCTACCTTATATTCCTTTCTGTCAGCCCATCTTCTGTACATCCTTAGGAGCATCTCAGCCCAATCCTGAGCCTCAAGGCCTCCGGCTCCTGCATGGATCGATAATATGGCGCTCATGGAATCGAACTCTCCACTTAAAAGTGTAGATATTTTGAATTCGTCAGCCTTTTTCTCAAGCTCCTTTAGGCTTTTCTCGACCTCTCTGTAATCTGCAAAGCTTTCATCTTCGAGGATAAGCTCTATAAGCGTCTCAGTATCCTCAATCTCTGCCATCAGACTTTCATAGCCATCGATCTCGTTGTTTATTGCCTTTATCTCCTGCATAGTGTTTTGTGCAGACTTGACGTCGCTCCAAAAGTCTTCTCTATAAGTGTCCTCCTGAAGCTGCTTTACCCTTTCCTTCAACCCTGGCAGGTCAAAGTGAAACACCCAGCTCTCTGACCATCTCCTTGATATCTGCAAGGCGCTCCCGGTCTAAATATATACTTTCCATCTCTAAATCATCCCCTTGATCAGTTTTGCCTGTTAGGATCTCCATGGCATTTCTTATATTTCTTCCCGCTGCCGCATGGACAGGGATCGTTTCTTCCTACCTTCTTTTCTTTATTGACGACAGGCTTCTTCTCAGCCTGACCTCCTGCATTTGTCATTACAGGTGTAGCGACTCTCTGCCTTTGGATATTTTCGGTCCTGGCGACATGGAACAGGAACCCTACAGTGTCCTCCCAGATGCTTCTCGTCATCTCGTCAAACATGTCAAAGCCCTCAACCTGATAAGCCCTCACAGGGTCCTGCTGTCCGTAGGCTCTAAGATTTATACCCTGTCTCAGCTGATCCATTGCATCGATGTGATCCATCCACTTGCTGTCTACTACTCTAAGAAGAACTACTCTCTCAATCTCCCTGAAATGTTCAGCTCCGAACTCACTTTCCTTTTGCTTGTATATTTCATGGGCTTTTTCAAGAATATGGTCAACAAGCCCTTCCTTGGTCAAAGTCTCCTTGTCAAGGCCGTAGAAGGCATCCTTCTTCATTCCGAAGATTTTTGCCACGTACATCTCAAGGCCTTCAAAATCCCATTCCTCAGCGAACTTAGACTGTCTTGTGTACATCTCTACATTCGACTCAACAATATTTCTCATCATCTCAGCGATATGCTCGCTGAGATCCTCGCCCTCAAGGACTTTCCTTCTCTCTCCGTACATTATTTCTCTTTGCTTGTTCATTACGTCGTCATACTGGAGAACGTGTTTACGGATCGCAAAGTTATTGCTCTCTACCTTCTTCTGGGCTCCCTCTATGGTCTTTGTCAAAAGACTGTGCTCAAGGGGCTCATCCTCCGGCATATTGATGCTGTCTATGATGCTCTTCATTCTCTCCCCGGCAAACAATCTCATAAGATCGTCCTCCAAAGAAATGTAGAATCTTGAGCTTCCAGGGTCTCCCTGACGACCGGAACGACCTCTTAGCTGATTGTCGATACGTCTTGACTCATGTCTTTCAGTTCCGATTATATGAAGTCCGCCAGCTTCGACTACCTTGTTATGTTCTTCAGTTGTTTGGGCCTTATATTTTTCAACCAGCTTACTATACTGCAGTCTGGCATCCAGGATCTCCTCATCGTCTGTATCGAAGAAGCTGTCAACCATTGCCAGTATCTCCTCAGGCAGGTTTTTCTTCTTCATTTCCTCCTTGGCCATATACTCCGGGTTACCACCCAGTACTATATCCGTACCACGGCCAGCCATGTTGGTTGCAATTGTAACTGAGCCGAACCTTCCAGCCTGAGCTACGATCTCTGCCTCTCTCTCGTGCTGCTTGGCGTTCAGGACCTCGTGCTTTATTCCTTCCCTCTTTAGTAGCTTTGACAGCATCTCTGATCTTTCGATCGTTATGGTACCAACTAGTACAGGTTGTCCGATTGCATGCTTTTCCTTTATTTCTCTGACAACGGCTCTGAACTTTCCGTCCTCATTCCTATATACGCTGTCTGCATGATCCAGCCTTACTACTGGCTTATTAGTTGGGATCTCAACTACGTCCATTGTATATATCTCTCTGAACTCTTCCTCCTCTGTCTTGGCTGTTCCTGTCATACCTGACAGCTTGTCGTACATCCTGAAGTAGTTCTGGAAGGTAATTGTTGCAAGAGTCTTTGATTCGCTTCTTACATCCAGTTTTTCCTTTGCCTCTATTGCTTGGTGAAGCCCGTCACTGTAGCGTCTCCCAAGCATAAGTCTGCCTGTGAATTCATCTACGATTATTACCTCGCCGTCCTTAACGACGTAGTCGATATCTCTTTTCATGATAGCTCGTGCTTTTATAGCCTGATTTATGTGGTGAGCTATCTCCATGTTTTCCAAATCTGCCATATTTTCAAGACCAAAGAAGCTTTCAGCTTTTTCTGTACCCTTTTCTGTCAATGAAATGCTTCTTGCCTTTTCATCTATCAAATAATCTACTGTTTCCTCTTTGATTTCCCTATTGAATGGGTCTGACTTTGTTTCATCCGGGTCCAGGTATCTATAGGTTAAATTCCTTGCAAAGCTGTCTGCAAGCTCATATAGCTTGGTAGATTTATCACCTTGACCGGATATGATAAGGGGAGTTCTCGCCTCATCTACAAGGATCGAGTCAACCTCGTCGACAATCGCATAATATAACTTTCTTTGAACCATCTCGGTCTTATGGATGACCATGTTGTCTCTAAGGTAGTCAAATCCGAATTCATTGTTGGTACCATAGGTTATATCGGATAAATACTGGTCTTTTCTCTCCTGACTGCTCAATCCGTGTACTATACACCCAACGCTCAATCCTAAAAACTCATATATCTTTCCCATCCATTGCTTGTCACGCTTTGCCAGGTAATCGTTTACAGTTACGATGTGTACTCCCAGACCTGTCAAGGCATTGAGATATGCCGGTAAAGTAGCTACAAGAGTCTTACCTTCACCTGTCTTCATCTCAGCTATACGGCCCTGATGCAGGATCACGCCGCCATATATCTGAACTGGGAAATGCTTCATCCCCAGTACTCTCCAGGACGCTTCTCTTACAACTGCAAAGGCTTCAGGTAAAAGATCGTCTAAAACCTCACCCGCAGCATATCTATTCTTGAATTCAATAGTCTTATTCTTAAGCTGATCATCAGTAAGCGAGGCTATTGTTTCTTCCAAGGACAGAACCTTTTGAACGATCCCATCCAGCTTCTTCAGCTCCCTTTCACTGTAGGTGCCAAAGACCTTGTCGAACAATCCCATGCAAATCATCCCCTTCAAATTAACATCATTTAATTATACCACTTATCCACAATG
>CAZHLQ010000156.1:0-2428 GCA_964533235.1 uncultured Gudongella sp.
AAAATATTCCGGGTTCGGTAAATCTATGGCAAATCAATCAATATGTTTCTTCCAAAGCTCATTGTATCTAATTGCGTTTCTTCTTATGCCTTCAGCTTCTTCATCTGTCACCTGTCTTACTATCTTTCCGGGTATCCCGATAACCATTGAATTATCAGGAATTATTTTTCCTTCAGTGACTACAGTTCCAGCACCTATTATACAATTGTTTCCTATAACGGCTCTATTCAGGATAGTTGATCCCATCCCGATCAATGAGTTGTTCCCTATGGTACAGCCATGGATTATAGCATTATGTCCTATAACGGTGTAGTCCCCAATTCTTGTAGGGATATGAGTCTCAGTATGGACCGTAGCGTTATCCTGAATATTTGAGAATTTTCCTATCTTTATGTCCTCGATATCTCCTCGTAATACAGCTCCATACCAGATGCTTGAGCCTTCACCTATCTCTACGTCCCCAATGACATCTGCTGTTTCAGCAACGAATGCCTTTTCATGGATAATTGGTTTTACACCCTTCAAATTCTTTATCATTTCATCTCTCCTAGTCTTTATATTGTCCTAATCATAGAATTTCCCCCGGTGCATGCACCAGGGGATAAGTATTATTCAAAGCGCTTTGCCTTTTCCAGCCTTTCCATGTCAATATCCCAATCCTTGTAGCCGTCAATGAGTATCCTGTAGTAGCTGTCAGGCGGTGCTTGTTCCTTTTTGTCCACCATGGAGTATACATACGCCTCATAGAGATTACCCTCTTCATCTTCCAGCTCAACCATGACCCTTTCATATAGGTCAGGATGACCTTCGAGAGCATCCAGCTTTTCAAGATCCTGTTTGGAAATTAGATATAAACCTCCAATAACATCTTCACCCTTGGACGGAATTATGTCTGCAAGTTCATTGAAAGTCAGTTTATGGTCCTTAAGCCTTACCTTCTTCAGAGGGACAGCGTGTGGACACCTTCCAGCCATGTACTTCTTACTCAGGTTACTGGCGTAAGCGAAATAAAGCATAACAACACCTCCTTGTTTCCTATTTATGTTATTACCCCTAGGTGATGCTTTCTATTCGCAAAGGCCCAAATTTTCAACCCATTTAGTCCAAATTTAGTTTATTTATAAGCTCCTTAAGTATCCTCATCTCTTCCTTGTTCAAAGTAACTCCCTTGCCCATTTTTTGATGGTCAGGATCCCACTCCCTGATATCATATTTTGAAGGATAATCATTCCAGGACACCAGATTCAACTCCTTGGTCCATCCTTTGGATGATTCACTTAAAACACCAATTTTTTCAGTTATCGTAAATTTTATCTCTGCCATTTTACCCTCCTAGTGATCAATTATGATTATATTTTGAGTTATACTTCTTAAGTATATCAGGAAGATTGTATTGTTTCAAACATGTTAAAAATCTGCTATACTAGCATTATCAAATACGAACAGGATGAGTATTATGAATTCACTGCTGCTTAAGCTTCTGGCGCTTACAACTATGATCATCGATCATTATGGAGCAATATTCCAGCCGAGCGACTTGACATTCAGGCTTATTGGAAGGTTGGCTTTCCCAATTTATTGCTTTCTTCTCGTTGAGGGATTTTTCCATACAAAAGATGTAAAAAAATATTCGATCAGACTTTTAGTATTTGCTCTTATATCGGAGCTGCCCTTTGACTATGCGTTTTTTGGAGGTATTTACTGGGGTCATCAAAATATATTTTTCACATTATTTATTGGACTTTTAGCCATGATATTACTTCACAAATATAGGGATGGAAACTATCCAACAAAACTCCTCATAGGACTAGGTGCTGCTTTTACAGCTACTGTACTATCAACCGATTATGCCTACATTGGAATAATTTATATCCTTGCTTTTTACTACACCAATGGGATTCCCGTACTGAAGAGACTGGCGATAGTTGCTGCAATAATGTTTCTGACAAATATGATAGGATCCTCTGGATTACAACAGTACTCCTTACTTGCAATGATACCTTTGATGATGTATAACGGTAAGCCTGGGGTCAAAAATAAAGCTATACAAATATCATTCTACGCAGCCTATCCCTTGCATTTATTAATATTTTCAATGCTTAGATAAAAATTCAGCCGGTGAGTATTCAATACTCACCGGCTGAATTTTTATTTAACTAACTTCTAACCTCCACCCAATACCTGAAGTATTAGAAGTGTATCTCCGTCTTTTAATTCTACATCGAAACCAGCGGGCTCGTCGTTGAGCAAAAATGTGTATGTTTCAATATCAGAGCCCTCTAATGAAACAATTTCAACAGCACGCTTAATATTACTGCCTTCTTTCAGAGTGATCTCAGAGGGCAGATCGTAATCCATTATCCCAAGATATTTTATATTGATCAGCATAGCTACACCTACCTATATTTTATACTTTGATTATATATTA
>CAZHLQ010000157.1:0-2264 GCA_964533235.1 uncultured Gudongella sp.
AAAAATATGGATACAAAGGTAAATGATATTGTAAGTAGTGCAATCGTATCCGCCTTTTTCATTAATAGATCAACGATGATCCATGTTCCATACACATAAGCAATCTGTTTTTGAACACCCTTAAGGATTGTTAAAAAATAGAAGTATTTGTACTCCTTTCTGAATACCAAGCTGGGTTTATTTCTGCTTATGATTTCTATATTTACTCTTCTGCTCATAATTCCTGTAATTATTGCTGCTGCAGCAAAAAGAACCCCTGACATCAGAAATACTATTTTAACCGGCTCCTGAAACGTAAAAAAACCGGTTCTGAAGCCAAAGAATACCATAAGAGCTGCAGCTAAGCTAAAGGCTGCCTTTATACTGGAGTATTGTCCCATCCTTCTGCCTATTCTATCCTGCTCTGCAAGAGACATCCCGATCGCATCCTGTAATGGCATGAAAAGATGCATCCCCATTGAGTTTATAAATAGGAATATCAGCATTATTCCAAAAGAAGGGGTCAGCAAACCAAGCATTATTACACCAACAAGTGAGAGAATTTGAGCGATGAAAGCGACCCTGACGTCTCCCATAAAGCCTAAAGTCCCAATTACAAGAGTACATAAAATACCAGGCAACTCTCTGGGAAACTCAATCAATCCTCTTTGAAAAGCAGTTACTCCATATACCTCCTTGAAGTAATTGGAATAAATGCTATCGCTTAAGCCATTAGCTAAAGCAACTACGGATATCAGTAAAAAGAATAAAACCAAATCGACCCTTATTTGTGGATTATTTTCTTTCATCATTTATTTCTACAAAGCCTCCGTATGATCATTAAGACTTATCATGCTCAACCTGTTTTTACCGCCTCGCTTAGAGGTATAGAGTTGACTATCCGCTTCCTGAAGTAGTCTTGATACTTTAGATAATGCGTAACCTGAGGCTACAACACCTCCAATGCTTATCGTAGTGGGTATGCTTTTTGAATCTTCTACATAGTATAATCCAAGACTTTCGACCTCTCTCCTAATTCTCTCACCGAGAGTTTTAGCATCCTCAATATCTATCGACCTTGAGATATAAACAAATTCCTCACCACCGTATCTGCCAAATGTATCCTTTCTTGGCCATGCGATTGCACTTATACAATTTGCGATCGATACAATACATTTATCACCCTCCGAGTGCCCCCAGTAGTCATTGTATTTTTTGAAGTTGTCAATATCCAGCATGAAAACAGTCACTGATGATCTCTCTTCCTCAGCTAACTCAGTCTCCTCATGCAATTTTTTATTTATAGCCCTTCGATTCAGTATCCCTGTAAGCTCATCTTCTGAAGCCTTCTTCTCAAGACTCCTGTTGACCTCGTTGATTTTTTCTATTTCCAGCTTTTGAAGCTTGAGCTCTTGTTCAAATCTATTTTTTAGATGGCTTAGCTGAACAAAGTCCTTCGTGTGCTTAAGCTCAACGTTCAGAATCTCCAACCTGTCTCCAAGCGCCAGGTTATGCTGTTTTTCACTATAAGAGCAGTATAGCTTGAAGTACTCGAGTGCCTCTCGGTAATTTCCATAATCTTCGTTGATCATAGCAATTTGCTTGTAAATGGAGCTGACCTTTTTCTTTGCATCAATTTCCTCAGCGTGATTGAGAGCTGAAGCAAATAACGCCATTGCTTTATCCAAATTGGTCTCTGCATGCAGATAGCCCAGATTTGCGTAAATGTCGATAGCGTAGTATTTATTCTCGATTCTCTCAAGCTTGCTAAGTGCCCTGTTGTACTGCTCCTCTGCCTCGCCTCTTCCACCCATCAATTGATATGCCTGACCAATTCTACTCTCTATCTCTGCAAGACTTATTGGGTCTTGCTGACCAGCCAAAATTTCCCTGCTCGATTCAAAATATCTCAAGGCTTCATCCAGCCTATTCTCCTTCATATAGATATCCCCTATATTTCCAAGGATAACAGCTCTATTTAAATCAAGCTTGTGTTCCCTACACAAATTCTCAGCTTTTTGGTAATATTCTATTGCCTTTGTATATGACAATGTCTCCCTGTATACCTCAGCAATATTATTCAATATACTGCTCTCCAGAAAAGCATCATCTGCTGTCTTTGAATACTCCAGGGCTTTTAGAAAATTTCTCATCGCCTCCTCGTATAAGGAACTGTAAAAATAAGCGACCCCCGCAAGATTTAAAGATCTCATCAAACCTTCATCGTCATCTATCTCCTCAAATATCTGCCTTGCAGCTAGGCTCATATCAAGTAGATTTCCAAC
>CAZHLQ010000158.1:0-4599 GCA_964533235.1 uncultured Gudongella sp.
CCACATAATCTTCAAGAGTTTCAGAATGCTTGGCAATATTCAATACCAGATATTCATTTCCTTTAAAATGCTTGTACTTAGCTCCGATCTCAACCATTAGAATCCTCTCCTACTTAAATACTGCCCTGAACTCCTCAAATACTACGAGCATATCTTCATTGAATACCATTCCGGTAGACTTAGCATCGCTTTCAAAAATACCTTTGTGGGCTCTTCTCCAATACTCTAATGTCTTGTCTCCCTCTCCCTCTGTTGCAGCATTCTCCTCTGAAATTTCCTTAAAGGGTATTATGGATACCTTCTCATTCTTGATTACACACTGTGCTTTGCCATCCCAATCAGTTAAAATACTGATGTCTCCGACCTCGGGTATTCTTTCACCTTCGAAATCATAAAGAATGTGTAGAGATGCAGTTGCTCTTTTTGTACCTATTTTTGCAAGCTCGACAAGCTCATCTGCATCCTCTTTATTGTCGCAGAAGTGCCATGAGGTATATTTAAGTTCCGTATCATTAATATTTTCCCCTAATTTCTCTAAATACATTTCCCACATTTTCTTGACACTATTATCCATTGCATTCATTTTCGTCCTCCATTAACCTATATGACTCTTCCTTTACGCCTTGCATCATGATCTACAGCATTTCCAAGAGCGATACCCATTACCAAGCCAATTGGTATTCCCAAAGATGGATTCTTAAGTACAGTCAAACCTAGTGCTGCTCCTATCGCAATGCCTATAGACATAAACATAGCCATATATTGCCCCTTCTGTACCAGTTTATGCTGTTTCATAAGATGAACAACAAGCTCTGTTCTAACGTCTCTATGCCGCTTCAGATCCTCCTTGGTCATTGCTACTTTCTTTTCTGTGACATTGTTGAAATATTTCTCAGTATGCTCTAAAAACTCCTGGCATGTGCTGCAGCCATCCTTATATGAATCCATTCTATAAACTATCCGCTCAAAGGTATCAAGATCCATCCTCTTAGAAGCCTTAGGTCCTAGTGATTTTCTCAACTCATTGATTTTTTCAATTATTGCTTCAGAATTATTCACAATATCCCTCCCAAATGCATTCCTTCAATACCCTTCCATTATATCATTTGAATGATCTCAATACAGCCATATTTGTATTTTTGATCAATATGCACATAGCTCTAACTTTTGGTGATCTGGGTATAAATAGATTGTGGATTACTCAACTTATGAAAGGAAGGTTATTATGAAAAAGCTATCGTATTTATTGGTTTTAATTTTGATGGTTGCACTTGCAACGTCAGGATGCAGTTCCTCTTCTCCTTCTCCTGCTGCTCCTGAAACTCCACAGGAAGCTCCTTTAAAAGAAGCTCCTTCTGAGGAAGCTACACCTGAGCCTGCTGAAGAAGCGGAGATTGAAAAACGACTTTCGGAAACCTATGCCGAGATCATGAAAAGCGACAAGTATACCATGAAGTATAGAACCATATCAAGTATTGAAGGCCAGGAAGTTGAAGGGAGAATGACCATGGCTGTAGATGGAGAAAACTACGCTATGGTATTTGAATCTGATGATATATCAACAACCTCTGTCATGAAGGACGGAATGCTGTATCTTATAATGCATGATCAAAAAATGATAATGGCATTTCCAGCAGAAACAGACCAAGCCTCTGAAGCAGCACCAGAAGGACCAGCTGCTGTCGATATGGAAGGAATGATCTACACAGGTAAGGGCGAAGCCGAATTTATGGGTAACATGAGGCCTTATGAGGAGTACGCTGTAGAAGATGGAACCATAAGGTATTATTTTGAAGGCAATATGCTTGATGGAATGGAAATGATATTTGATGGAAACAGCAATATATTAGATATTGAGGAGTTGATTGATAAAGTTGATGAGACACTTTTTGTAATTCCGGAAGATTACCAGACTTTTAAACCTTAATATGTTGCTCCAGTTAGGTTAGCATTAGCACTTAGAAAGAGAGGCCTGGATTTTATCCAGACCTCTCTTTCTATATTTCAATCCCTTTTTGCCTTGCTTCTGCATCTAGCTTGCTTCCAATTGCAATCCCAATTATTGCTCCGAAAAACGCTCCCACCATAGCATATTTTATCCCTAAGACACCAAGGATAAGTCCCACTCCGATTCCTATGAAGGTTGACCTGTTAAGGTATTGTCCCCTTGGTAACAGGTCATGGTGATCCTTAAGATGCTTAAGCAGGTCTTTTCGTATCTCCTTCAACAGCTTTGCCTGACTTCTCTTTACTTTGCCCTGAGAGCTTTTAAGGTCATCAAGAACGATTTTCAGATTATCGAGGTAATCTGAGCACTCATGGACTTCACCCGATAAATGCTGCATCCTAATGATTATATTTTCATATAGGTCAATTCTTATTTTTCTCATAGAATCGATGTCTAGCTGTCTCTTAAGAACTCTAATGTCTTTCAATATTTCAGTGTGCAGGCTCATAATTTACCTCCCTCTTATTCATTGGTAGTTGAGGTATTTATACCCACACATATTAATGTTTATCTATTTATTTACCCATTCAATTATTTCTGGCCTTCTTAGCTGCTGATGCTTAAATACAGGAACACCATATTCCTTGCCCAATTCTCTAAGCTTCTCCTTATAAACCCCCTTCAGCCCGTCATGCATTGCTATACCATGGATACCGCCCTCTATAGATTCCACACAAGCTTTTAGCTTACCTAATCCCTCATCGCTTTCATATCTGCCTGTAACCAACCATTGGTTTGGTATGATATGTGATATACCATAGGCTTTCCCATCCCAGGTCCTCAGGATCTCTGAAGAAAAGGCTTTATCGAAGTGTGTCCCACCAGCACAAAGTACATTTTTTAACTCTAATCCATCGTTATCAAATACCCTAAGCAAAGACTTTGCAAGAGCTCTTGCTGCAGCTTGGTCGCTCCAGCTTTCTTGAGAGCTCCCTATCTCAATATCCATTATTGGGACCTTATACTCAGGAATCAAATCTGGAGAAGCCTCTCCATACATTATACCGGACCAGTGGGTTGCCTCAGTGGTTACAAAGAAATTATCAAGACCTTCCTCAAGCCGGTAATACTCCAGCCAGATCAATAAACTATGCATATAGCCAGGGGACGCAGGCCCGAAATATCCTGTATCGACATCACCGGTAGTATGTACCGAGAATACCTTATCAGGGGCATTTTCACCCTCATGCCAGGTTATTAGTCCTGCAACGTCGAAATCTGAAAAGTATTCCAGCATAACCGGTAGGTATCTATTATAATCATGGCAAACCACCTTCTCAGTTCTTACGAACCAAAAAAGATTCCCATTATCATCTATGTATTCTAAAACAGGATATCCGTCAACTTTAATATTTCTCTCGGTTAAACTCAATATAGAATCAATATAGGAATAAACTGGAGCAGCCACATGGTCTAGCCCCTCCTTGACTGCCATATAATAAACTGCTTTTCTTGACATGCCATCATCTCCGTTTTATATAAAGCCACCGGGTTTCCCCGGCGGCTTTTCCCTTTATTCTACTATGAAGGATATCTTAGCATCTACTCTATACCTGGTGATCAATCCATCGCTTACAACTGCCTGAAAATCCTTTACGTAAACACTCTGAATATTCTTTACTGTCCTTGATGCTTCAGTTACAGCTATTTGTGTAGCATCTTCCCAGCTTTTTGTTGATTCTGCAAGTATTTCTATCACCTTTACTACAGCCATAGGGATTCTCCTTTCAAGTTAACTACATCACCTTAACCACATTTATGTGATACCCTGCAGATTATCAAATAAACATCCCTTATCATCACTGATGGGTGATATAGTTACTCAGCGACTTCCTTATGCTTCTTCTTCTTATTCTGGTACATCCTAGAGTCGGCAATTCCCAGAAGCTCACTTATATTTTTAGCATCTTCAGGATAATTTGCATAACCTGTGCTCAAGCCAAGAAATTTTATACCTGATGGATCGTTCAGAAAACGGAGACTTTCAAACTCCATGCAGGCTTTTTTGCAAGAGCTCCCATCCTTCAGAACGACAAATTCGTCCCCTGATATCCTGTAAAATCTGTCCTTTGTATCCAGGAGCCTTCTGGCAGAGTTGGAAAAAGCTATCAAATAGTCGTCCCCAATACTATGGCCGTGATTGTCATTGATAGTTTTAAAGTTATCAAGGTCTATGAAAATCAAGCAAAAATGATGACCATTACGGATCCTTCCGGATGCGTCCTCTATCATTGCTTCTCTATTTTTTAGCCTGGTCAGTGGGTCTGTCTTTGACTTTATTCCCAGTACCTCCACTGATTTACTTGCTTCGACAAAGGAGTAGGCAAGCTGAAATGTTATAGCAAAGCATACTCCAAGTAAAAGAAAGATTATTATTTCAAAAATCTCCGACACTTCGTTATCCATAGCGTACTTAACAGTGTAAATTACTAGAATAACGGAAACTGTTAAATATATTAGTGAATTTACAGTACTTCCCTTCATATTTTGTACAGTATACGCCATTTTTTTCTTCATAAATCTTAATAATATCGGGAGTGTAATAATAAATGCCAAGGTCTGTATCAATAAGGAGCTGACTGAAGTATTAC
>CAZHLQ010000159.1:0-3119 GCA_964533235.1 uncultured Gudongella sp.
GACTTTTAGCGTCAGCGCCGTTTTCAAAGGTTTTTAACATATTTGAAAAACTAATATCTTATTACGTATGTCCTACACAGCGCAGGGACTGAAACCACAGTCCTGACATTCAGCACAGCCACCTGAATGATTTACCTTTCCACCACACATCGGGCAGGTTTCAGGATCTATCTTCAACTGCTCCTCTGCAAGCTCACGGATCTGCTCCTGCAGCTCGTCGATCTTATCGATATTTGATTTCTTTTTATTTGTTATAAGGATACCGCTTCTGGCACATCCATCCCTGTATATAGTGATGCCCTTAAGGCCCTTTTCCCAGGCATGGATGTAAAGGTCCTCAACCTCTTCTACTGAGAATTCATTTGGCACGTTGACAGTAGACGATATGCTGGCATCGATGTATTGCTGCCAAGTAGCCTGAACCTCTATCCTCTCCTTATATTCCAGATTGGTCGTGGTGATAAAGAAATCAGGCAGCTCCTCCTCATAGGAAAGTCCATTGGTATCCATATATTCCTTGACTATTGGAGTAAATACCTTGTAATAGGTATCCTCAAGGTGCAGTGACTCCGACTTTCTCGTGTAAGAGACCTGGAATATTGGCTCAACACCATTACTGCAGCCTACGAGAGTCGAAATGCTCCCTGTAGGGGGTATGGTCAATAGCTGACTGTTCCTCAGTCCGTGCTCATTGATAAGCTCCAGTACGTCCTCGTCTGCATTTTCGATCACGAACGGAGACTGAAGGACGGCATCTTTATTGAATCTTGGGAATGGACCATCGACCTGAGCCATCATTGCCGATTGTCTCAATGCCTCGTTGACCATTATCCTTCCTACCTGGTGGATAAGCGATATTGACTCGCTGCTTCCGTACTTAACTCCCATCTTTATAAACATATCGGCAAGACCCATTATACCAAGACCGATTTGTCTAAGCTCTCTGGACATTTCCCTCTGCTGCTCAAGTGGATGGAGATCCATGTTCTCGTCAAGAACCTCATTCAGGTATATTACTCCATTTCTTACCATTTCGCCAAACTTCTCGAACTCAAATCGTGCATATTTGGTAAAGGGGTGTTTTACAAATTCACTAAGGTTGATCGATGCCAGGTTACAGCTTCCAAATGCAGGAAGTGTTTCTTCTGCACATGGGTTGACGCCTGCGAATTCAAAGGTTTTGTCGTGGCTCATCATATGCCATGAATCGATCCTGTTTTTATAAAGTATTCCCGGCTCAGCCATGTTCCAATTGTTGTAGGCTAGCTTTTTAAATAAATCTCTGGCCCTGACCGTCTTTGTGATCTCTTCACCGGTCGATTCGACCTTAAAGTAAAGTGTGTAGTTCTTGTCTTCCTTAACTGCCGTCATAAACTCGTCGTCTACGTTGACTGAAATATTTGCATAGGTTACCTTTTTCAGGTCATTCTTCACGTTGATGAAGTCCTCTATATCAGGATGGCTGCAGTCAAGGTTCAGCATAAGCGCTCCCCTTCTGCCCCTCATACCAATAAGTCCGGTTACCATTGAGTATAGATCCATGAAACTGACTGCTCCTGTGGTAGTGCTCGCAGCATTGTTGACCTTTGATCCCTTAGGTCTGAGCTTTGAAAGCGTAAGTCCAACTCCTCCACCATAGGAATAGGTCCTTGCAAGATACTTTGCAGTATCAAAGATTGACTCTATATTATCTTCAACCTTGGGCATAACATAGCAATTACTGAGGGTGATTTTTCTTCCATGCTTGTCAAGTCCTCTGCCTGCAAGAATCCTCCCGGCTGGCATAAACTTTTTATCCTTGATGGCTTTTTTGATCGGGTTATTGCCACCGCTGACCCTGTCAAGGAATTCATCAAAGGTCTCTGAGTCAAAGCGATATTTCTTCTCGTAAATATCTCTTTGCAGGTCAGTCATGTTCCAGCCCTGCTCTCTCAGCTTCGCACGTTCTTCACGATAAATAATGTATTTTCTAGCGACTTCAGGTCTCGACTTCATTAGCTCGATTTCAACAAAGTCCTGGATCTGTTCAATGGTTACCTTCTCAAGGCTTGCAAACTGATCCATTGCATTGTCAGCTATTTCCCTGGCGAGAACCTCGTCAATACCTTTTTCTGTCTCATTCATAGCCTTCTTGACGGCAATCTCGATTTTTTCACCGTGAAATTCCACAATCTGGCCGTTACGCTTCTCCACCTTCAACATTGCATTTACCCCCTTGGCTTGTTCTCTATATACCAGCACCAACAACTACATATTGTGTGTGGTTGATGCACCATATACAACATATATACAATTTACAATAATATGACTCCATATTCAATATGGAAAAACGTAATTTTGATATTGATATTTTAGGGTATTTATGGTAATGAGTACCGTAATAACGTCATGACGTTTTATCAAAGGGGGAGTTAGAATGAGCTACATACAAACTTTAGAGAAAATACTGGATTCGAAAGACCCAACTGCTGGAGGAAGTGCAGCAGCTGCGATGGCAGGAGCAATGGCTTGCGGTTTGATCGGCATGACTGCAAGGCTTTCTACTATGAAATGCTATGGATTGGAGGACAGACAATACCTTGAGCTTGCGGATGAGCTTGACGAGATCAGCTTCAAGCTGCTTAGGGGAGTTCAGGAGGATAACAAGGCCTATGGTGAAATCTGCAGCGCTATGAAGCTTCCCAAGGAAACTGAGGATGAAAAGATTGCAAGGACAGCTGCTATTGAAAAAGCAGGGGTCAGGGCACTGGAGATAATGAGAGATAATGGTCTGCTGTGTAAAAAAGTACATAGGATATCCATGATGCTTAAGGACAACTCAGACAGCAATGCTGCAGCGGATCTCGCAGTGGGATCAGCTCTTGCAGATGCAGGCGCAAAGGGATGTGCCGGAGGAATAAAGGCTGATTTGTCCCTTGTCAGTGATCCTGAAATTGCAAGGCAATTCCGTGAAGACATGGAGAATATCCTGGAAGAGGAGAAGTATTATATTGGGGAAAGGCAGCATTAGAACCAGTGAATAGATAACAGTGACTAGTGAAAACATGTTTCCATGAAGTTGGACAGTTGGAAAGTTGGACAGTTGGTTAGTGGTTAGTGGAAAGTGGAAGGCTACTAGG
>CAZHLQ010000160.1:0-1840 GCA_964533235.1 uncultured Gudongella sp.
GCCATGGCCTCCGGAGGACAAGGATGAGGCGGCCCGTCGGGCAGAGCACGTCAAGAATCGTCTTCTCTACAACGGAGATCATCTGGCGGTTTTTCCTAAGTTCGCTGCATACCTTCAACATGCAGAAGATGATGACAAGAAAATAGCGATCATCATTGGCTTGGCTAAAACGGCAACCCGTGAATACTTGAATTTCATTGTAGGTGAATCTCCTGAGATCGATGCACCAGAGATCTATGATCTCCCTGATTATGCAGTGCTCACTGATGCATCCCGGTACGGCCTGGGCGCTCTGGAGATCTCCGAGGATCGCATTGTCGCTATCAGCCCAGAGAATTTCTATGTGGTAGTAGAACCCGGAAACATCCAGCAGGCTTCTGCCTATGTCATCTTTGCGGAATTCAAGCAGCTTGAAGGCGAAGGTGACAAGAAAAAGGAGCACCAGTATGTTAAGTTCACGATCCACACAAAGGGTCAAATCCAGCATGTAATTTATGAGATAACTACCTCAGATTCTGGCCTGGCCAATGTTCCCGGTGCTACTTCGGGCAGCGGGAAGAAGATCGCCGGACCGATCCCGGTAAAGTCATTCAAGCAATATGAATATCTTGAGGTTGATGCGGAAGGAAAACAGGACACTGGTGTTGATGATCTGCTGGTAGTATGTATAAACAACATCGTGACCAGTGACCGCTACTATGGCCAGTCCGACTATATACCAGAGATCTATTCCAAGCTGGAAGCCCTTGACCTGGCTTATACTCAGAGGGCGGTGGTGCTGCGCAAGTTCACTCATCCCCGGCCTATGGCAGGAGCCAGCGCGTTTACTTTCGACCATGCAAAACAAAAGTATGTCTGGAAGTCGGAAGAGGCAATAATAGTCGATGCGGGCGAACCCCCGGCTCAATACCTGACTTGGCAGGCAGAGCTTGGCGCGGTAGAGGCAGAGATCCGGGATCTCTATAAGCAGCTCCTCAAAGACTTCTCTCTGACTGATGACGATGATGTCAACAAAGCAGAGAGCGGAACGGCCATCAGGCTCAAGCAATCCGAGACGCTGGCGAAAGTCCGGTGGCTTGCATCGGAATATCAGAAAAAAGTCCCTATCATATTTTCACTCAAATCCAAGGTTTCTAAAGAGGCATCTTTTGAGCCTGATAAAGTGCACGTCACGCTTAAGGATGGCATCCCGAACGACCCAAAAGAGGAAGCAGAGATCGCGGCGATATGGTATGCTGCAGGGGCCATGAGCACCGAAGCGCTGCTTGAGGCGAGAGGTCTCAAAGAGGGCTCGGAGGCATTCACCAAAGAGCTGGAGCGCCTCAGAGCGGCCCAACCAGCCGCCCCGGAGGCCCCCGTGGTGGAGCTGCCCGGCCTGGAGGCCATGAATGCCGGACAAGAGCCCGCTCAGTGATGCCCAGGCCCAGCGCCTGATTCGGCTCTACGACGGAGCGGAAAAGGAGATCATCACCGAAATCAACAGGCTCCTCCTGAAAGATCCGGCTTCAGAGTCCTATTCTCTGGCCTGGCAGAAGACGCTCCTCCAGCGCGTGCAGCAGATCCGGGCCGATCTCCTGAAGGGATCTAGAACATGGTGCACTGAGGCGATCCCGGACAGCTACATGAAAGGGATGGACTGGGCAGACAAAGACCCTCTCATGGGCGGCAAGGCCATTCCCGGCTTTGGATCGATCCACCAGCAAGCGGCGCAAGTGCTGGCCGAAAATACCTATAATCGCCTTCAGGACGTGGGCCAGGTAGTAGGCCGGAAGGTAGACGACCTCGCCAGGGCGATCTCCCTGGAAGCCAGCAAGGGCTCTGTCCTGGGCTACCAGACCAC
>CAZHLQ010000161.1:0-2868 GCA_964533235.1 uncultured Gudongella sp.
TAAGCTCTTTATGGGTACCCTGACCCGCTACCTTGCCGTCGTCCAATACTATTATATTTTCTGCATCTCTAATAGTGCTTACTCTCTGGGCAACTATTATAACGGCTGAATCCTTGGTATAGGGCTTAAGATCATCCCGCAGCCTCTTGTCTGTACTAAAATCAAGTGCAGAGAAGCTGTCGTCGAACAAGTAAAACTCAGGCTTTCTTACGAGCGCCCTCGCTATTGCAAGTCTTTGCTTTTGTCCTCCTGAGAGGTTCCTTCCTCCCTGGGCGAGTACATAGCTGAGTCCTTCATCCTTATCCTCTACAAATTCCCATGCCTGGGCGATTCTTAGCGCCTCAATTATCTCATTGTCTGTGGCACCCTCTTTACCGAATGCAATGTTTTCGCGGATCGTCCCGGTAAAAAGCACTGCCTTCTGTGAGATCAAGCCAAATTTGCTTCTAAGCTCCTCTTGTTGAATGGTTCTTATGTCTGTGCCGTTTATAAGCACTCTTCCCTCGGTAGGGTCATAAAAACGCATCAACAGGTTTAGAATTGTTGTTTTGCCTGAGCCTGTGCCTCCAATTATTGCCGTCGTCTCTCCAATTTTTGTCCGGAAAGAAATTTCCTCCACAGCAGGTGTAGATGCATCCTGGTACTTAAAGGTCACACCCTCCAGTCTTAATTCTCCTCTTCCTGAGGCCTCCTCAAGACTCGAAGATCCGTCCTCTATTTCGCTTCTCAGGTCAAGCACCTCATTTATCCTCTCTGCTGAGGCACTTGCTCTTGGCAGCATTACAAATATCATTGACACCATTATCAAAGAAAACATGATCTGAGATACATACTGAACAAATGCCATCAGCTGCCCAACCTCAAGTCCTCTCATTTCTATGAGCGTGCTCCCATACCATATGACCCCTACGACCGTGAAGTTTAGTACAACGTTTAGAATAGGCATCATAAGAGCCATTATCCTCCCTACCTTCAAAGCTGTCCCCGTAAGGTCTCTATTGGCTTCGTTGAATCTTTTCTTCTCGTGGTCCATCTTGTTGAACGCCTTGATTACCCTGATCCCAGTAAGGGATTCTCTGAGTACCCTATTAAGCCCGTCTATCTTTTTTTGGATCTCCTTGAATAAAGGGAAGCCCTTTACTCCTATGACCCAGATAACAGCAACAAGGATTGGAGCTGATATAAGAAGTACCTTGGACAGCTCAAGGTTTGTTGAGGTCGCCATTATTATTCCGCCGATCATCATAAAAGGAGCCCTTATCATCATTCTCATGGACATGATCGTTACGTTTTGCATTTGGCTCACATCATTTGTAGTTCTGGTTATTAGTGAGGATGTCCCCATTTTGTCTATTTCATTCAGAGAAAAGCTCTCTACCTTTTTGAATACGTCACTTCTTAAGTCCCTTCCAAATGCAACCGCTGCCTTGGCTGACATATACCTTGAGATCACCGTGGCTGTCGTCCCAAGAAAAGCTATTATTAGCATTAATCCGCCTGTTCTGTATATGTAGCTCAGATCACCAGTGGCAACCCCTCTATCTACTATATTTCCCATCATTCTTGGCAAAAAAAGCTCTGAAAAAACTCCTGCAAGCGTAAGTATTAGGACTCCTGCTACCTGGAGGGCATAGGGTTTTAAATATCTCATCAATCTAATCATTTGTACGTCTCCTTTCGGATATAAATCCTAATTAATATTACCACAAAGGGGTATAATAATAAATAGATTGCAGAAATGACTGATGGTTGTAGGAAGTGAGGAGGTTTACATGAAGCTGTCAATAGGAGGCACTATAGAAAAACTAAGACGAAACAAGGGGTTGTCATACCAACAGCTGGCAAATGCTTTGGGTGTGACTCCAGATACAGTTGAGAAATGGGAGATCAGTGCTGCATACCCTGACATAACCCTTCTCTCACCGATCGCAAGACTACTTGGAACTACTCTCGACGCTCTTCTGATGTTTGAGACAGATTTAAATCCAGATGACGTAACCAATATTTACAAAGTTTGTGCGGAAAAGTTTGAAACAAGCTCCTATGAGGATGCCCTGGAGGTCTGCGAGAACTATCTCAAGGAGTACCCTAACAGTCTTTTCCTCAAGTTTAGGATGGGCAGCCTTTTACAGGAGTACATCCAGATGGCCGAAACTGAGGAGCAGGCTAATGATGTATTGGATAGGTCGATCTCACTATTGGAGGAATCATCACTAATAGATGATCTTGAAGTCAAGCAGGCGTCTTTGTATGTACTTAGCAGCCTTTATACCATGAGGGAGGAATATGACAAGGCCATAGAAATCCTAAACACCCTTCCAAAGGTAACCGTTAATACTGATTTTATGTTGTCTACCATATACTCGATCACAGGTGACCGCGAGAGAGCAAAGGCTATCGAGCAGGAAAGCCTGTTCAACAACATCAATAATTCTATCATTTCCCTTGCAAGCCTATGGGGTACAGCCCTCAAGGAAAGGGACTTTGAGATGTCGATGGAGCTTGCCACTCTACAGAAGAAGCTTATTTCAGACTATATGCTGGAAGGGTATCTTCTAGGCAATAACCTATTGATGTTTGCAGATATCTATGCTGTAAGGGGCGATGTCAACAGGACTCTTGATTATATTGAAAAGTATGCTGACTGGGCTCTAAACATAGACGATGAGTCTCTTGATCTTTCCAACAACAGGTACTTCTACCTGGTAGAAAACCTTACGCCATCAATGAGCTTTGAATATCAAAAGCAAAGCTTCATTAACGCAGTTGTCAAAAACACCGATTATGACTTTGTCAAATATACCGATAGATATAAGAGGATTATAAGTAGACTGATCTAATAATCAATTTAATCCCCCTGCATAGGAG
>CAZHLQ010000162.1:0-1800 GCA_964533235.1 uncultured Gudongella sp.
ATAATGTCCCCTGTTGTGGAATACTCTGTGTAACCACCAGAGCCTCCAAAACTTTCTTCAACTAACGCCTCTGTAGAAACATAAGTTAAGGTGTTAATGCTGTAGCTATCCCATTCTTTTGATTTTTCAAACCCTACTTGAAGAGCATCATAAACCTCATCACTATCAAGTCCTATACTAGATTGACAAGCCACCATACTACTCATTAAGACAAAAGCAAAAAATAGGCTTAAGATTCTTTTCATCATTATTGACTTGTATGATACATTCAGAAGCCAATATCATACTTTTCCTTTCTTTTATATTTGTGATATATAATACATTCAGATGCTGTGGACTTTTAATGTTTATCTGTAGTCCAACTACTTGAAGGAGTGTATTGCCACAGTTTTATCTGAATCATTAATAGCTGGATGTGCCTCCGAGCACTTATTTCAATCAAGTTTATGATGATAAAGCTTTAGTGGATTATCACAGCGTCAATTCAATATGAAAGGAGCTTTTACGATGTTTTATGTTGGCATTGATATTGCCAAACTTCATCACTTCGCTTCTGTCCTATCTTCAGACGGTGAAGTACTCGTTGAGCCTTTTGAATTTACGAATGACTATGATGGCTTCCGGAAGCTGCTCTTTGCTCTGAGTTCTTTTGAGAAAGAGAGCCTCATCATAGGTCTTGAATCTACGGCTCATTATGGCGACAACCTTGTAACTTATTTGTTTTCTTGCAACTTCAAGGTATGTGTCATTAATCCCATCCAAACCGCTACTCTTCGGAAAAACAACATCCGCAAGACAAAGACGGACAAGGTGGATACTTACTTAATCGCTAAAGAGCTTATGCTGAACCATCATCGGCCAGTTTCCGAAGAGGATATCCAAATCATGAAGCTCAAGCAGCTTTGTCGTTTTCGCCAGAAACTGCTTAAGGCCAGGACCAGGACTAAAATTCAGCTTACGTCCTATGTGGATCAACTGTTTCCAGAATTGCAGTATTTCTTCAAATCCGGCATCCATCATAAAGGTTGTTATGCCCTTTTGAAGGAATGCTCTGCACCGGATGACATTGCTTCCATGCATCTGACTCATCTGACCAACCTTCTTCGAAAAGCTTCACACGGCCACTTTCAGAAGGATACAGCTCAGCAGTTGAGAGTTCTGGCACAGAAGTCTGTCGGTACAGGGAACAGATCTATCTCTATACAGATAACCCAGTCCATCGAGCAGATTGAGTTATTTGACAGACAAGAGGGAGAAATACTTGCTGAAATCGAGTCAATCATGAAATCACTTGACTCGGTAATCATGACCATCCCAGGTATCGGATATCTGAACGGGGCCATGATCCTCGGAGAAATCGGTGACATCAATCGCTTTTCTCACTCAAGCAAGGTCCTTGCATTTGCTGGATTAGATCCATCGGTATATCAGTCTGGTAACTTTAAGGCTAACCGTACCCGGATGTCAAAGCGGGGCTCAAAAACTCTTCGCTATGCCTTGATAAACGCAGCTCACAATGTTGTGCGGAACAACCAGACCTTTAAAATTTACTATGACTCGAAAATAGTTGAGGGGCGCTCCCATTACAATGCATTAGGACATTGCGCCGGAAAGCTGGTTCGCATTATTTACAAAATGCTTAGCTGCAACGTCAGCTTTAATCTGGATTAAAGCTATTAACACATACATTTTTTAGCAGCACCTTCGAGATGCTTTGTTAAGGTCAGCCTTTTTTAAGTTAGAACAATATTTAAATATTTACTGATTTTAGGGTTGACTTTTCATAGCTGGTCTCCTTTC
>CAZHLQ010000163.1:0-4610 GCA_964533235.1 uncultured Gudongella sp.
TTCTTGTACTGTAATATCTCATATGTCAACTCAACTCCTCGATCCTTACAATAGAATACCCAACGGGGTCTAAGCTGGCTGCTAGCTCAAGAATATCGTCAAGCTTCTCTTCATCAGTTATAACCGCTATAGGATCCTTCGGACTGATTAGTTCCTTTAATGACAGCTTCCCAAGAGCTTCAGCTCCAAATCCACCTTCAAATCTTACATAATAGGAACTCTTCAAGGATCCGTTTCTATTTTGAAGCGCTCTTGCCCTAAGAGGCGAAGACTTGCTCTGGGTATCCAGAATGCAGTCGATGACGTCACTTAGTACTGCATTAGCTGTTGGGAGCATTCCTGCACCTGCTCCCGTAAAGGTAAGTTCACCAACACTATCACCTGAAAAACTCACGGAGTTCATTGCTCCACCAACCCCTGCAAAGCTGCTTCCCACAGGTACTGCTGCAGGCTGGACTATTGCTGTAAATCCTCCATCAGCCTCCTTGGCTTCTCCTATAAGCTTTACTACATATCCCCTATCCTTCAGCTTCTCGATATCATATGCAGAGAGCCTGTCTATCCCGTCACAGATTATATCATCCTCGGAAATGGATGCACCAAGAGCAAGTGTCCCTATGATCCTAAGCTTTCTCATAGTATCTGTCCCTTCTACATCTGCAGAAGGATCAGCTTCTGCGTATCCTAGAGCTTGCGCCTCCTTCAGAACCTCTGAGTATTCAAGACCCTCATTGGTCATCTTGGAGAGTATGAAGTTACAGGTACCATTCAATATTCCCCTTATGCTTTCAACCTTGTTCAGTCTTATGGCGTCCTTCAAAGGCTTGATGAATGGTATCCCGCCTCCTGCACTTGCTTCATACAGGAAATGGAGTCCCTTTTCCTCAGCCATGTAGGACAGCTCCTCAAAGTATGCTGATACAACTGCCTTATTGGCAGTTACGACGTGCTTTCCATTCTGGAGGGCTTTCTTGATAAAGACGTAGCTGTCATCAAGATCTCCTGTAACCTCTATTATTATATCTATCTCATCATCAAGAAGCACCTGGTACGGATCCGTTGTAAGGACTCCCTCCGGGACAGATACCTTTCTTTCCTTATCCAGGCTTCTGACCAATATCTTTTTAAGCTGTAAAGGTTCTCCAAGCAGGAGCCCCAGCTCTTCGCCTCTTCTATTAAGGATATCAGCAACCCCCTGACCTACCGTTCCATATCCAAGCATTCCAAGCTTTGCCATACCTAGATCCCCCTTTTCACTAGCAGCTCACCAATCTGAACTGCGTTAGTAGCTGCTCCTTTTCTTATATTATCAGCAACTATCCATATATTGAGCCCGTGCTCAAGGCTGAAATCCCTTCTTATTCTTCCTACGAAAACCTCATCCCTGCCCTCAGCATCGATCGGCATTGGATAAATCTTGTGGTCGGGGTCGTCCTTTACTATTATCCCCGGGAACTCACTTAAAATCCTTTTGACATCCTCCACCTGGAAGTCTTTCTCAAGCTCCAAATTGACAGAGACGCTGTGGGCGAATCTTACTGGAACTCTAACTGTTGTTGCCGTGACCTTCAGCTCAGGTGCATGGAGGATCTTTCTCGTTTCCTCGATCATCTTCATTTCTTCCTTGGTATATCCATTCTCGAGAAATACGTCTATGTGAGGCAGAACATTATTCTGTATAGGGAATGGGTAGAACTCCGAAAGTCCCTCATCAAGGTCCCTTAGGCCCTTGGTACCCGAGCCGGACACTGACTGGTAGGACGAATAAACTACTCTCTTGATTCCATAGCTATCCATTATTGCCTTTAGGGGCAGCATGCACTGTATTGTTGAGCAATTAGGGTTTGATATTACTCCTTTATTCGAAAATGAATCTTCTCCATTTACCTCAGGTACCACCAATGGGACCTGTTCATTCATTCGGAATACGCTGCTGTTGTCCACGACGACAACACCCTTAGTGGCAGCGATCGGTGCGTATTTCTCGCTGATCGATCCGCCTGCCGAAAAAAAGGCTATATCTATCTCCTCATCAAAGGAGTTCTCATCAAGCTCCTTCACTATTATCTCTCTGCCATCATATTCCAAAACCTCTCCTGCTGATTTCTTGGATGCCAGACAAACAAGGGTCCCGACAGGAAACCTCCTCTCCTCCATGACCTTAAGTATTGTCCTTCCAACTAGTCCTGTTGCTCCTACTACTGCCACGTTATACTTTTTCATAGCTCCTGCCTCCCTTTCTCTTTATTCAAAGGCCTTGTAAATGGCCTCTATCGCCTTTTCAAAATCGTTGTTCTCGACTCCGATGATTATATTCAGCTCGCTTGAGCCCTGAGAGATCATCCTAATATTAACTCCGCCATCTGATAGTGCGGTGAATACCTTGGCTGATATACCCTTGGTATTGATCATTCCCCTTCCCACTACCGCTATAAGAGCCATGCTGGGATAAGAAACTATATTGTCTGGGTTGCAGTATATCTGGATCTCATCCTTTACCTTCTTCAGCTTGCCGTTTAAGCCGATATCCGAGACTATAACGGATATCGAGTCTATGCTTGAAGGCATGTGTTCAATAGTAATATCGTTTGTTTCGAATACTGAGACCAGCTTCCTGAAAAATCCCTGTTCGGCAGTCATAAGGGTCTTTTCAACCGATATTACAGTGAAATCCTTTTTACCGGCGATCCCTGTGATGCTTCCCTCGTTTCTTTCAGCCCACTGATCGTGTACTATGAGAGTTCCCTCATCCTCAGGCTTGTTGGTATTCCTGATGTTTATGGGGATCCCAAGTCTTCTTACAGGAAAAATCGCTTCTTCATGTAGTACAGGTGCACCCATATATGAAAGCTCTCTAAGCTCCTTGTAGGTGACAAGCTTGATAGGCTTTGGGTCCTTTACTACCCTTGGATCTGCCATTAGAAAACCTGATACGTCAGTCCAGTTTTCATAAAGCTCGGCATCAACACCATCAGCTATTATAGCTCCCGTGACATCCGAGCCACCTCTTGAAAAAGTCCTGATAGAGCCGTCCTCGTTAGATCCATAGAAGCCGGGTACCACTGCTTTTTCTATACCAACGAGCTTATCTGCGATCAGTGATCTGGTCTTAATTTCATCCAGCTGCCCCATGGAATCAAACCTTATTAGCTCAGCAGCATCTACGAAAGGGATACTCAGGTAGTCTGCAAGTATAAGTCCGTTTATGTATTCTCCTCTGCTGGCGCAGTAGTCTCTTGTGGCTCCATCCCTTATCCTGGTCTTTATATCTGTTAAAATCTCGCTTATGGGGATCCCTGTTTCTAGCTCTGAGCAGATCCCAGTGAATCTATCCTGAATTATGGTGTATACCTCGTCAAAATTTAAACCATGGGATGCAAGCTGGTGGCACATATACAGAAGATCCGTTACCTTATGATCCTTACCATGTCTCTTCCCGGGAGCAGAAGGCACCACTATACCTATGCTTTTGTCAGACTCCACTATGCTCTTAACTTTTTTGAATTGGGCACCGTCCGCGAGAGAGCTGCCCCCAAACTTCGCTACCTTCATGCTATAGCCTCCTCTAAAAATGTATACAAAAAACACCCGTCCAAAAAAGGACGAGTGTAATAACCCGCTTCCACCTAAATGCATGACAGAACAAATAGCTTTAACGTAGCTACCGCTTACCCCTACTGTATTTCAGGGCAGTGCTCGGAGGTGGTTTTCGATTCTGTGTATCGCAGGAGGCCTTTCAGCCGGTGAACCTCCCTCTCTTTCGACCTTGCAGGATCTACTCGTCCTCGTCTTCGCTTTTTACCATTCTATAGCGATAAAGTTGCTCTGTCAAGTGGATTTATGTTATTTTTTCTGAAGCTCCTTCACAAAGGTCTTTATGAAAGCAGGAAGGTCCAGGGGACTTCTTGAGGTTATAAGGTTCCCGCTTACTACGACCTCCTCATTGACCCACTCAGCTCCAGCATGGATAAGATCATCCTTTATTGTAGGAACTGATGTAAGTCTTTTACCCTTAACATCGCAGCAGGATGCCATCATCCATGGACCGTGGCATATAGCTGCTATAGGTTTTCCAGCCTTGTCAAAGTCAGATACCAGCTTTCTTGTTGCCTCTGACTTTCTCATGTAGTCAGGTGAAAAGCCTCCAGGGATTATTATCCCCTCATAATCCTCAGCCTTTATATCAACTGAGCTATGGGTGCTTTTCATCTTGAACCCAGACTTACCAGAGTAATCTACATGCTTTTCAGGACCTACTAGATGAACCTCAAAATCCTCTCTCAGCCTATGATATGGGTATACAAGCTCCTGTTCATCAAACAGGTTCTCGATTAGAACAATTATTTTCTTCATACAAAAAACCTCCTTCGTTATGGTTTCCGTATATGGATACCCGAAAGAGGTTTATCATACTCTATAATATTTCAAACATCATCAGCCCTATTGTATTTATAGCCAGGTTTGCCATCATGTGCACCAGCCATGAAGACAAAATATTGCCATTTCTTTCGTTAAGCTTGTTGAAGATCAAGCCTCCAACAAAAAGGCCAATCATGGAAAGAGCAAAGATCAAAGGACTGAACCATCCCTTGAGGATCGCAAGGTGATAT
>CAZHLQ010000164.1:0-3166 GCA_964533235.1 uncultured Gudongella sp.
ACTGCATAGATTGCAAGCAGACGGCAAAGCAATCACCCTTGCTGCCGCGCAGATGCTGCGGGACGGTGGTCTTGCCGGATGCCATGATGTCGGCGATGCGCTCGATCCGATCCATTGCGTTGCCGTCCATCAGCAACGCCCCAGCGGATGCGCTACTGACAACGGCGGTGGATTGTTGTTGCTCTTGTTTCATGCTCTTCCCCTCGATCAATCATCATGCCGGCTGCAGGTTGGGCAGCCGGCGTCGAAACAAATGGGGCAGCTTGCGACTGCGATTTCCCGCTGCGCAATGCGTTTTGCCTCTCTCTGCGAGTAGGTGCGGACCATGGCTGCGATCTGCCTGCCCAGCTGCGCGTAGATGCGGTCCTGGTTGCACTGGTCGCGCTCTATGATGGCCGTGGCAATGTGGTGCGCGATGAAGATCACCATGCCCTCTGAGATTTCCGCCAGTGCCTCAGCAACCATCTCCGTCGTCCCAGGGTTGCAGCTTGTTGCGGTGTAGTAAGCCACTCGGCGCAGCACTTCTTCTGCCTGGCGTTCGGCTTCATCGACTTCGCGCATGTGAGCGCGCAGGTCGGTTGATACGGCGCACGTAGTCATGCCGCTTTCCTTTCTCTTTTCACGAATACGTTGAAGAGCAGATCCACTTCCGGCGGCTTTGTCGGAGAGTACAAGACAGTCTTTCCGCCTCCGCGCTCTGCGCGGATCAGCCCCTTGATCTCTAGTTCTCCGAGGTAGCGCCCCAGGTTGCTCTTGAAGATCCCGGTCGCGGCTGAAATCTGCGTCCTGTTCTGAGGATGCTTTGCAGCGATTGCATCCAGGCACCGCCGCGCCGGCTGGCTTAATTCGATCTCGCTCACGCCAGCCTCCAGATCACAGTCTGGCCCGGCGGCAGCATGCGGCTATAGCGGGTCCGCAATGCGGCAAGTCCGCGCTTTGTTTCCATTCGCGCCGCCTCGATCTTCCAGCGCGTGCATTGGCAGTTGATCATGCGCAGCGCCTGGTTTTGTCCATCTAGCGTCGTTTCGAGGCTGCGAATCTGGAACAAAACCCAGGCGCGCTTGATGGCTTCAATGGCCGGTCTGATTTTCATGGCGTAACTCCACGAGGTTTATTGATCTGGTTTTGATTGCGCCACCCCATAGGCCGCCTGCGCAGGACCGCGAGAATCAATCCTGCGCAGGACTCCCGGCACCTGGCCGGCTGGGGTGGCTGTTGCTGATAAGGCGCTCTTTCCCCGCTCAGCTGCAGGTAGGTAGTCACAGGCATTTGCCCCTGCCTGTACCGCTGCCTCTGCGGCGCATCGGGGAGAAAAACCAGCGTGGATCTAGGCTGCGTTCCGCAGGATGTTCATGGGCCGGGCATCGCTGCCTTTTGAGTTTGCACCAACACGGCTGAGGCCGGATTCCAACTGTTTCCCCAAGATTTCATGTCTTGGCAGTACCAGCCTCAGCCGTGTTGCCCTCGTCTTTCCGAGGCGTCAGATCGCTCGATCAGCGAAGCGTATGCGGAGACTCACACGCTTGGGTGGAACATCCAACACCCCCGCAGTTCGGCGGGTTAAAGGGAGCAGGCACTTACCCCTGCCTGCCGCTGGTGCGGTCAGCGAGTTGTGGGGTGGATCATATGGAAGCAGTGCTTCCATATGCCGCCTCGTTAGAAGCGGCTTGCGACTTCTCGGCTCCACGGCTTCGACTTTACCGTTTCATAGCGTCATCAGGATTGTAGCACCTGACTGCTGGCCCCTCTTAACCCCGGTAGCTTGGTGGGAGATTGAACCTTTCGTCTCCCGCGATGTTTCACATTCTACACCTAACAATCGTTAAGTCAATAGAATTTACTTATTTTTGTTATTGAGGCAGGCGAGGTAGAAAGTGTTACCGAAGCTGCGGATTTCGTCCTGCTTGTTTGACTCCAGCGAGAACTGCGGCTGGCGGTATGCGTGAATGGACATTTCGCGTGCAATGCGGTTGTCCTTGGCGATCTCCAGCGATTCGATCAGATCGTTCGCATACTGGCGGTGGCCCATGATCGCCTTCGCCAGATTCGCGTAGTCCTCGCAGGTTGCTTCTTCAGCTTGTACGCTGAACGGGAGCAGCAGTGCGGCCATCAGAATGTATTTCATAGTTTCAGTTTCCCTCCAGTGAGTTTTTCCAGCTTCATCTGTTGCAACTCAGGAAACGTCCCGCGACGTTTCCAGTTGCACACAGCCGCTTCATTGACCTTCAATGCGCGAGCAAGGTTCGCTTGTGTCTTGAAGTGTTTGATCGCCTCTTCCAGGGTCATGTGAGTCTGCCTAATTAACTTTTGTGTAGTATATCGCACAACTCATCAAGAGAATAGACAGCTTTTGCGATACCGCCTGCTTCTTCAATGCGGCGCAACTGCACCTTCTGTATGTCGGCAAGCACACCGCCCTTACGCTTAACCTCGAAGGCGTAGAACTTGCCGCTGATGCAAGCAAGAATGTCGGGTGTGCCTTTGCGATTGCACGAAATCACCTTCACTGCCCAACAGTCCGGCAACTTGTTTAGGTGCTTCAGAATCTTCGATTGAATTTCACTTTCCAACATAGCGTCTGAAATGCTGAAGGTTGAAATCGAGCTTGCGGCTGACTTGTTTATAAACAGCTTCACTCAGTTGGCCCTTGCAAACAATGTGATGCACTTTGCGAGGGGTCTTGATGTCCATGCGCGTACCACGATCACGGCGCTGAACATGCTTTGCTCCAGAGTACCCTGTATTCACAATGACGAAGTGCTTGTAGTGTGATAAATCCACACCCTCACTGTGACCATCGCTAGAGTACAAATGCACCTTCGGTAGATGCTTCGCCAACTTCTCCCGCGTACTGCGGTAATGCGCCATCACCGCAACGTCCGGTGAGTCTCCGAAGGTCTGCCGGATATACTCAGCAATCTCTGTACCTGTCGTATGGACAATCTGCCCTTCGTACAGAAACGCACCTGCCTCAAGTTGATGAATCGCAGCACGCACGGCAGCATCAGAATCAAAAGCAAATTCCGCGCCTGATATGATGGTGACAGCTTCTTCACGAATCTGTTTGATTGTGTCGAGCGTGTCTTGGCTGAGATGCACATTATGAACAACGTCCTCGGCTTGTGCGTCGATACCAGCAGCGTCTTGGGTGATCTTCACGCAATAC
>CAZHLQ010000165.1:0-6978 GCA_964533235.1 uncultured Gudongella sp.
GAAGTTCTTATTGATAAACATTATCATTTGACCATCAAAAAAGCCCGCTTTTCAGCGGACTTAATTATTGTTTATGAAGCTGATTATTTCCCCCATTAGCTCTTGATGGAGTGGCAGCTTCGGATCCTGGTAGGTCTCAAGATTTTCCTCTGGATCTGCTGGTGCCTCCTTAAGAATATGATTCATTCCACTGATAATTATTGGTTCGATCCCAGTACCCTCACCAAGCATTCTGGCATCCTCTACAGTAACCTGAATATCCGTATCTCCCTGGATAATAATTATTGGTGATTTTATTTCGCTATATACTACCACAGGATCATATTTGAACCATGAAATCAGATATGGCTGGACACTGTCTCTAAAAAGAGACTGAAGCATTTCGGGAACGTCAGCTACTGTTCTCCCTTCCTTCAACTCCATTATGATCGGTGTAGTAAGTTCAGTTATTTCCTTCGGCTGAGCTGACAACTGCCTTATCAATGTATCATATGCAGGTTCTCCTACCCCGGCTAGTGAAATAAAGCCTGCAACTTGACTTTTTACTGCAGCTGCAGCAGAAATCAAAGCGCCTTCACTATGTCCAATCAGATATATCTCTGTAAAACGCCCATCTGACTTTGCCTTATCTATCCAGAGGATCAGGTCGTTGATATAGTCCTCGAAGACAAGCTCACTTTCGCTTTTTATAAGGCCCATCGACTCAGCTATACCTCTTTTGTCATACCTTATGGATGCGATCCCATTATTTGCGAGGTCTTGAGCGATCATCTTAAGACCATTGTTGGAACCGGCAATGGCACTGTTTCCGTCTCTGTCAGTAGGACCAGAGCCGGGATGTATTATGGCTACCTTAAATGGACCTTCACCCTCTGGAAGTGTCAAAGTACCATAAATGGACCCGCCTTCAACAGTCAAATCATAATCCTCTTCAATAATTCCTCCAGCTGAGCTGCAGGCTGAAAGAACCAATGCAAGTGCTACTATTAGAATAAAATACTTGCGTTTCATCGTAACCCCTCCAATTAAGAAAGGCCTGATTTGATCAGGCCTTTTGATTACTTAAGCGGCTCAAGCTTAGCCGTAAAGTGTCTAAGCACCTTAGGTTCCCAGGTTACCCTGTAGCCCTTGAGTGTATCCTTTCTTTCTTTTATCGCTTTAAGTGCTTCAACGATAACATCAAGATGAGATTGAGTGTAAACTCTCCTTGGTACTGCTAGTCTTGTAAATTCAAATTCTGATTCAATTTGTTCACCTGTGTCAGGGTCGTTGCCCATCATATAGGATCCGATGTCACAGCTCCTGATACCAGCTTCGATATAAAGCTCAACAGCCAATGCCTGAGCTGGGAACTCATAATAAGGTATGTGTGGTAAAAGCTTCTTTGCATCTAAAAATACTGCATGACCACCTACTGGTGATTGATAGGCAATTCCTGCCTCGTCCAGCTTCTCTGCAAGATATTCCATTTGACCTATCCTGTATTTCAAGTAATCAAAGTCAGTTCCTTCCTGAAGACCAATCGCCATAGCCTCGATGTCTCTTCCAGAAAGTCCACCATAGGATACGAAGCCTTCGTAAGGGATAGTCCTCGCCTTTACAATCTCATAAAGGTCGGGATCATTTTTAACGCCTATCAGACCGCCCATATTGATTATGGCATCCTTCTTTGCACTCATAGTGAATACATCAGCATAGCTGAACATTTCTCTTGCAATGTCCTTTATTGACTTTTCTGCATAGCCTTCTTCTCTATTTTTGATAAAGTAAGCGTTTTCCGCATACCTTGCAGCGTCTATGCATACCGGGATATTATAGGACTTAGCTATTTCGCTGGTTTTCTTAATGTTATCCATGGAAACCGGTTGTCCACCAGCACTGTTATTCGTAACAGTGATTATTATCATACCAACATTTTCAGCACCATGCTCTTCTATAAGCTTCTTAAGTCTCTCAAGATCCATGTTTCCCTTAAATGGATGGTAATTAACTGTATCCAACGCTTCTGGTATGACGCAGTCGATCGCTCTTGCTCCTGACAGCTCCACATGGGCACGAGTAGTATCAAAGTGCATGTTAGATATAGCTACCTTACCCTCGCGCAGGAAGATCGGCATGACTACCTTTTCAGCGGCTCTTCCCTGATGTACCGGCTGGAAATACTCATATCCGAATATGTCCTTTGCAGACACCATAAGGTTTTTATAGCTTCTCGAGCCTGAATAGGCCTCATCCCCTACCATGACTCCAGCCCATTGATTTGCACTCATAGCTCCTGTACCACTGTCTGTCAACAGATCGATATATACATCGTCAGAATCTAGGTAAAATACATTATAATGAGCATTTTTGATCTTTTCGATCCTTTCTTCACGAGTCAACATCTTAATGGGTTCAACCATTTTGATCTTGAAAGGCTCAGCGTAGTATTTAGTCATGAAATCCCCTCCATTATTTTTATAGAAAAGACTATAGGTCTCCCTTAAGTCCTATCTCCTCTGCAACCTTCCTCATCCCTAGGATGGTTTGATTTATAACTTCCATAAGCTCCATTCCCATCAACGCAACGCCTTCCTCGATAACTTCACGATTTACACCCGCTGCAAAAGACTTTTGTCCCCACTTTTTCTTCACTGATTTTGCTTCCATATCCATGATAGATTTACTTGGCCTCATTAAAGCAGTCGCTGCAATCAGTCCTGTAAGCTCATCTACTGCATATATGGTCTTTTCCATGATCTCTTTAGGTTCAACATCAGTGCATAGCTTCCAACCATGGCTTAACACCCCTCTGATGTAGTCCTCAGGCCAACCCTCTTCTCTTAAAATCTGCTCAGTTATCTTACAATGTTCTTCTGGGTACTTATCATAATCGAGGTCATGGATAAGACCAATCACTCCCCATTTATCTACATCTTCACCAAATAGCTCAGCAAAATGCTTCATAGCAGCCTCAACTGCAAATGCATGCTTTATTTGGCTGTCGTTCTCAACATATTTGGTCAATAACCTATAGGCTTCATCTCTTGTGGGTATTGTCAACCGGATCCCTTCTTTCTATCTTTTAGTTAGATTTTATCGAAAATTCACATCAATTACAATAGCAGACGCCCTCTATTTTCTAAGACAAAAGTAAAAGGTGCTGCCTTTTCCCTCTTTACTACTGACTCCATAGTCACCATTATGAGCCATAATTATTGATTTTACAATGGAAAGCCCTATCCCAGAGCCTGTTTTTCTCCTGCTATGGCTCATTCCGCCCCTATAATACCTATCCCAGATATGATCCAGGTCCTCAGCTGCAATACCGGAACCATGATCCTTAATGCTAAATTTTACAGAATCTCCTTCTTCGTTTATGTCAATATTGATCCGTCTGTCCTCATCAGTATAATTGACTGCATTTCCAACAAGATTGTAAATCACCTGTGATAGCTTCCTCTTATCGCCAAGAATATTTGTGTCACCTGTAGACTCGACCTGAAAGCTGTAACCCTCATTTTCCCTGAAATAGCTGAATCTTTCTATTACCTCTAGTGTGAGCTGGCACAAATCCAACCTTTCCATTTCCATTTCTCTAAGACCGGACTGGACTCTTGAAAGCTCAAGCATATCATCAACAAGCAATGATAGCTTGTTGGTTTCCTGTATGATAGTTTCCAGATGTGCCTCTCTCCTATCCTTTGAGTCACCAGATAAGTCCCTTATCATTTCACTGTAGGATCTTATTACAGTTAACGGAGTTTTCAGGTCATGAGTCACATTTGCAATTAAGTCCTTTCTAAGTTCTTCTGTCTTTGAAAGCTCTCTTGTTGTTTTATTTAAAGTATCTGCAAGGTTATCTATTTCAGTGTAAGCACCTTTTTGGAAGCTAATTCCATAATCACCCTTAGCCAGTGATTTTGCAGAACTTGTTATTTTCGTGATGGGCTCTGAAATCCATTTAGCAAGTATGAATGAAATCCCAAGAGCTAGAATAAAGGATATGCCTGTTATCCTGATCAATTGACTTTTTAGAACATTTACTGTTGAATCTATTGGTTCAAGCATAGTGTTCATGAACAAAAAGTAATTTGAAGCATCACCATTATCCAGGATAGCTCCATATACCAGTATTGGATTTCTTACTCTCTCATCTGTCCTTGTGTATACAACAGAGTCGCTTTCAGACCCATATAACCTGGCCAGAAAATCTGAAAAGGTTTCGCTGTTTAGTCTGGGTTGTCGGACTAAGTCGAATATATCCAACGGGTATACGAGCTTACCTGTCTGGTCCAGAATATTTATCGAGATTCCTTCAGTGAAGGAAATCTCAACCAGGGCATTCTCAAAATCAGGAGATCCGTACTTGGCTGCCAGTTCATTTCCGATCCTGCTGATTTCTTTGGTTTTCATGGATTCATAGTAGCTATTCAAAAATACTATCTGTAGCAGCCACAGCAATGCCATGATTGCTGCAGCAAAGGAAACAAAATATATCCATAGCTTGAAATTAAGGGATCTCTTGTCCAGCTTCGAAAGCATATTAATTCAATTCCTTTCCTCGAATTTATAGCCAATTCCCCTGAGAGTAACTATGTACTCTCTGTAAGGTCCAATATTGCTTCTGAGCATTTTTATGTGAGTATCTATCGTTCTATCGTCTCCGAAAAAATCATAACCCCATATCTCTCTGAGCAGTTGTTCTCTTGAGAGTGCTCTGTTTTTATTAGTTGCTAAGTAAACAAGCAGCTCATATTCCTTGGGAGTAAGTTCCACCTTTACTCCATCTACAAAAACATCCCTTGCATCTAAATCTACTTCAAGCCCTTTGAACTTCAAAGGCGATCTCCGATTTCTCCCCTTATCTCTTCCGATGATCGCATTTATCCTTGCCATCAATTCCTTTGGTGAAAATGGCTTTACTACGTAATCGTCAGCTCCAACCTCAAATCCAAACAGCTTGTCGTACTCTTCTCCTCTGGCTGAAAGCATAATTGCAGGAATATCCTTGGTCCTTCTTATCTCTTTTAGAGCTGAGAACCCATCAAGCCTGGGCATCATGATATCCATAACTACCAAATCAAAATCATTGTCATGGCAAAGCCTTACAGCTTCCATTCCATCCCCTGCTTCAAATACGATATGCCCTTCAAATTCTGCATATTCCTTTATGACTTCTCTTATTTTTATTTCATCATCTACAATCAACAGCCTGTACATATTATCACCCCCTACCCATTTTATGATCTTTATGTGAAAGTAATGTGAAAAACATCTAAAGCTTTGAGTTAAATACTCTATTGGTAAGATGATATCAAAATATTCATAAGTCAACAATATTACCCTTGAAGTGTCCTGATTGCAATAAACAACCGTACAGCTATAAAGCTGTACGGTCGTTTATTAAATGTTCGCCAATATTTTTTATGGTTTCCGGAAGCTTGTCAAACGAATCTAATATGAAATCAGCGTTGATCTGTTTTTTTAAGATTTCCATATCCGGTATTCTTCCGCCTAAAAGTACCAAGGGTGCTCCATTCCCTAGTATCCCCCTTAAGGCTGAAATAAGGTATCCTGCACTGTTCATTCCATCAACAGTCAAGGATGCCATCACCAGAACAGATGCATTTTCTTCCTTGATTACCTCTAGCAAACCATCTAAGGGGACATTCGTCCCGATAAATCTAGTTTTCCAACCAGCAGCCTTGAAAAATTCAGCTGCCATTTTTAACGTCAGTACGTGTTCTTCACCGCCAGGAGACATAAAAACTGATGAGAACTCCAACGAAGGACCAACCCCTTGACTTTCTGATAGAAAATCAATCATTCTGTCTATTATGGCAGTTATATAGTGCTCCTGAGCTACTGATACCTCGCCCCTCTGCCATCCTATACCTATGTTGTATAGCACTGGTATGAATATCCTTTGGATTATTGTAGTCAACATTACTCCCTGAGATCTAACATGCTTTATCAAATCCTTAGCCTGTTCCTCTCTGTAGTCTAATAACAGCTCCATAAATTCATTTGCCAGTGTCTGGTAATCTCTTTTGTTCAGTAGTTGGGAGGTTTGATTCTCATGTTTGATTTCAACACCCAATAGATGATCTAAACTAACGTTCAAAAAGTCAGAGATTTCCCGGAGTATATCCAACCCGGGAAATCTAGTGTTGTTCTCATAGTTTGCTATTGCTGATTGAGCGACTCCCAATACCCTGGCAAGCTCCTTCTGGGTAATATTTTTGTCTTTTCTTGCTTTCTTTAGTCTGGATCCAAAATCGCTCATCCAACCACCTCTATATTAGTCTTTCTTTCTTGCTATCAGCAATGTACCTACTGCCATTATACCCAAGCCTATCATAGGAGTCAATTCAGTTGCTGATCCGGTAGCAGGCAATACTGGTGCAGATGTTGTTTGCATTTCCATCATTGGCTGGTAAACGAAGTCAGCTGGAATCATTACAGTATCTATTACGTGTATTACTCCATTAGATGCTTCAATATCTGCTGCGATCACAGTGCTACCTGAAACCTTAACCTCTGATTTAAGGTCGAAAATCAGTTCTTGACCGTTCAGAGAAGGAGCTTTCAGTCCATCGCTAAGATCAGTGCTCATAACCTTCCCAGACACTACATGGTATAGTAGTACTTTAGCTAAGTCTGGTTGTGCCAATAGATCTTCTGCACTAATTCCAAGTCCATTTATCAATTTTATAAACGCTTCATTAGTTGGTGCAAATACTGTGAAAGGACCTTCTCCTTGAAGCGCACCTACCAACTCAGCCTTTTGAAGTGCTGCTACCAATATACTGAAATCCTCATTGCCTACTGCTATATCTACTATACTCTGATCTTCTGCATAAACTACAGATGAAAGTACCAACATCAACGCTAAAACTAAACTCATTAACTTTTTCACTTTTATTCCTCCTTGGGTTTTATTATTATCACGGTTAGTTATATTCTGTAAGCTAATAATATATCATTACGTTATAT
>CAZHLQ010000166.1:0-1538 GCA_964533235.1 uncultured Gudongella sp.
GGTTTAAGGTTCTAATTGAACATTGCATCGAATGTTTTCACTGCTTCGAACTTGGTATCCTCGAGAGTATGAGCATAGATTTCAGTAGTCTTTATAGAACTATGGCCTAAAAGCCTTGAGACAGTTAGGAGCTGTACTTCATTCTCTATCATTCTCGTCGCATAGGTATGCCTCAGGCTGTGTAACTTCTTATGAGGGACTGCAGCCTTTTTTATTGCTCTTTCCCAGCTCCTCCGAAGATTCTTAGCTTCGATATAGGTTCCTGTGGTAGAAGGGAAGAGTAAATCATTATCCTCATAAGCCGGGCCTAGCTTTAACTTCTCTTCTTTTACCAGGATATTAAGGTTCTTCAGCTCTCTTTTTAGAGTCTCAGGCAAAGGCACCTCACGATTAGAACTTTTTGTTTTAGGTCTTGTTACCTTCAATTCATATTTATAGTTGTCTTCATCTTCGTACACTCTGACAGTCCTTAGGGATTTATTGATCCTGACAACATCTCCCTTGATGTCTTTCTTCTCCAGGGCTAAGATTTCACCCATCCTGGCACCGGTCATAAAGGCGAACAGGATTATATATTTCAGCTTCTTATTACCTACTGAATCAAGGATCCTTTTGATCTCTTCATCGGACAAAGTTTCTATATTAACATCCTGATCCTCGATATCATCCTCCTTTTCTCGCGGTAGTTTTAATCCTACTAATGGATTTCTGACGATATACCCCTCAGATAATGCGTACCTAAAAAATTTGCTTAAGAATTTATGCAGGTTCTCCAATACTTTATAACTCTTGCCGGATTCAAGGAGCTCATTATAGTACTTGAGGAGAATAATCTTACCTATCTGTGATACAGGTATCTTGCTGATCATTGAACCTTCAACATAGTTCCTATAAGTTGACTCATGTCTTTCGAAGGTTGAGGACTTGTTTCCGCTGCTTCTTTCAACGGTCCAGAGCCAATCATGGATAGCCTTCTCCAAAGGGATGGATCCTAAGTCAGGATTGATGCCTTTTTCCAGTGCCAGAATATAATCCTTTTTGAGGCTCTCAGCTTCACCTTTGGATTTACCATAGAAGTTCTTATAAAGCTTCTTTCCCTCTTTATCGATTCCTATCAGGAGTCGGGTCCTAAAGTAGTCACTTCCATTGATATTGGTATTTACGATAGGTTTACGAGCCATTCTCTTGACCTCCTTTGCTAGAAGAACTCTCTCAGACTGTTAACTGTAATACAATCCCTATTTTCTGCTGGAGCAGGAAAGCTTTCGTTAATCAGATCTCTATATGACTTTACTGCTTGATCAATAATAAATTCTCTTGTAAGCTTTGATCCAAGTTGAGATTTTAGAGTTTCGAACCTATATTTACTAATAATTGGGTTAAGTACTTCGGTGTTTCTACTTTTTTCAGAGTCCTCGGTCAAATTGGATAGAGATCGCATGAAATAAACCATTGGAATAAAATTGGGATTTTCGATAATGGTATTTATCTCATAAGGAGGAATCTTCTTTAGCTTTCCACTATGGACTCCGTTATCG
>CAZHLQ010000167.1:0-5563 GCA_964533235.1 uncultured Gudongella sp.
TATATACATTGATAGATGTCAATCAATGTAATCACTGTTTACAACTTGTTTCCAGTACTTCTTCCACAAAAATAGATGCGATCCTTGGATCAAATTGGGTCCCTGAATTTTCTCGTATTTCTGATATTGCCTCCTTTTTACCCATGGCTTTTCTATAAGCTCTGTCCTCTGTCATGGCATCGTACGCATCGACAACTGACAATATTCGTGACAATAATGGAATCTCTTCACCTGCCAACCCTTGAGGGTAGCCCTTACCATCCCACCTTTCATGATGGCACAATATAAACTCGGCAATTGGGGATAGCTCTGGTGAAGAACTTGCTATTCTATAACCTACCTCGGGATGCTTTCTCATTTCTGACCATTCCTCAGGAGTCAGCTTATCAGGCTTATTAAGGATCCTGTCAGGTACTGCGACCTTGCCAATATCATGAAGCATTGAAAGAAGCTCCAGTTGATCCATCTCCAGCTGACTCAAGGAAAGCTCTTCTCCGATTTTCCTAGCCATCGCGGCAAGTCTTCTTGCATGAGCTTCAGTTTCATGACTTTTTTCAATCATTGTTGCCTGCATAGACGAGATTATCGAGCTATGAGAGCTTTTCTTTTCTAACAGCTTTCTTTGGTACATATTGTACTCTGCATCCCTGATCGTTTCGGATATATTTTGGTCTGCTCGTTCCTTTGTTGCTACACCAAGGGATAAATTGATAGTTATGACTTCGTCCTTTGTTTTTTTGTTGTATTCAGCCATCTCCGCGTGAAGCTTATTGATCAGTTCTCTTGCCTCATTATAAGCTGTTCGAGGCATCAGTACAGTAAATTCGTCGCCGCCAGTTCTCGACAATAGATACTTTTCCTTCATACATGATATAAGGATCTTTGAGGTCTCTGTGATCAGTATATCTCCAAAAGAGTGCCCAAGAGTATCGTTTATAAGCTTAAGCCCATTGATGTCTCCCATAAGCACAGAAAGTGGGAGGTTGTCTTCACTATCTAGTCTTACCAGCTCCTCCTCGAAGAATCTTCTGTTGCTCAGTCCTGTAAGATAATCGTGGTAGCTGATGTATACAAGTTTTTCCTCTGCCTTCATCTTTTCAGTGATGTCTCTTACTATGCAATGTGTATTTTTAAAACTTCCATCTATATTGTGGTTTATTCTTCCTTCTATGCTTACATTTATGCGTTCGCCATTTTTTGAAATCATTACTAGCTCAGATACTATTCTCCCTGCCCTCTTAAATTCACTAAATCGTTCCACGAAATTAGAACGACCAGTATCATCCAGATATTTTGGAAACCATGTCCCCAGTACGTCCTCCTTTGTGCTGTACCCCATCATGTCAAGCCACTGCTTATTGACGTCAGCTATATATCCTTCTATGTCGAGGGATTGATAGGGTAAAGGTGCCTCATCGAATAAGGCTTGGTACTTCTCTTCTGAGTGCTTAAGCTTTTTTTGATAGTCTCTTAGGTCTTTCTGCCTATTTAAAAGTAAAGCAAGTACCAGTGATCCAATCGGGTAGATGGTTAGTACAGGCAGACTAATGCTACTTACAACCTGGAGATTTGTCGGATAAGGGAGAAGCATCATCGCAAGCAACATCCCCAGATGTACTGTAATACTCATAATAAGTATATTTAACCAGGTTGAGGTCTTATTAAGCTTTAGAGGATCTCCACGCCAAAACAATCCTATGATTGCACTTGTTAGGATGACTATTACCCCTGGTACAGCTCCCAATCCTCCCATATATAGTCTGTAAACCGAGGCAACTATAACAGTTATTGCTGTTGGTATAAAACCAAATATATATCCCGTTACACTTATCAATATCGATCTGGTATCAAAGACGATCCCACCCTCCATACGGAATGGTATCATCATTATGGCAACACAAATAGCAGCCACAAATGCACCATTGAGGTAAGGTCTGATACCCTTCTTACTCTCAGGAATATAATATGTGACCTCGTATATTATCGACAGTATAAGAAGAAGTGCCGCATTTTGGATCATCGAAATTACCGTTGGATTATCCATTATAAGTCTCCATATTGCGGTATTTTTGATCAACTCTATTTTAACCTCAGATATACCCATTTCTGATACTATATAACCTGAAAACGGCAGGCCTTATTATAAAGCCAGCCGTTAATAGGGTATTGACAGCAATTTTAATAAGTTATGGTTGGGCAACTCCTGGAAACCTTTCATATGCGTGCTGCATAAGCCTCTTTTTATTTACTATATGTCTTTCATATACTCCCTTAAACACTCTTCCCGACGTATCAAAGCCTTCAGTGGATAGAAATATTCTCCCGTTATCGACCTTATCAACCTTGATCCTGACATTTATTGGCTCTCCAACTAATGTTGGTTGCTCATGAAATATCTCGATGTAAGTACCGACTGTTGTATATTCATTTGGTAGCAGCTTATCGAGCATCTGTCCGGATCCTTCGATAACCATATCTAAAACTGCCCTTGTTGAAACCAAATAGTAAAGCTCCTCAGTACCGGGACCCTTGGCAGCGTCATTAGGTCCAGTTACCCTTAAGAAATCATTGACTAATCCAGCTTCTATCCTATGCTCAATCATGGCTGATACCTCCTTTGCGGCTATTCACTAAAACTATTATCTCATTAAGATTTATACCTATAATTTACCACGCTAAACAAGTGATGTGTAGCCATTTCTTATAGAAATAAGTAAGCCTGCTCATTGCAAGCAGGCTTTAAGCATTATTCTTCCTCTAAAAGCTTCCAGAATTCTTCTCCCCAATATTTCTCTATGAACTCATCTCTCCCCGATATTTTCCTGTCTTCCTTGTATAGCTTGGGCTCTTTTTTGTGAAAATCCTGGTGGTACTCCTCTGCATCATAAAATACAGGTGCAGGCATTATCGGTGTTATTACAGGATCCGGCAGTCTCCCGCTCTCATCAAGCTCTTTTTTTGATTTTTCAGCTGCTACTCTCTGTTCCTCTGTTGTATAAAATATCCCTGTACGATACTGAGGTCCTCTGTCTTGAAACTGTCCTTCATCATCAGTTGGATCCACCTGCATCCAAAAAGCCTTAAGAAGCTTCTCATATGAGATTTTTTCTGGATCATAGATTATCTGGACTGCTTCATAGTGCCCGGTTTCCTTCTTTTTAACCTCTTCGTATTTAGGATTCTCTACATGCCCCCCAATATATCCTGATTTTATCTCGATAACTCCATCGAATACTTCAAATGGGGATACCATGCACCAAAAGCAACCGCCTGCAAATATTGCCGTTTCATACCTTTTATCCATTGTACAAATACCTCCCTGAATTGATTTTCAATTTGATACTTCCCTAATATATGAATATTATACTCTAAAGAAGCCTCTTTGTCCTATGCTTAATCGCAGCAATAATTTTTTTGTAATAATCATTATCTATAATTGATTGAGATATCTATCATAAAGCAATATACTGGAATTAGCTGATCAATTTCAGAGGGAGGTTAATCGAAATGAAAGACATACTGGTAAGGAGAGCACTATCTGAGGATAGAGAGGATGCTGTCTTTGTAGAAGGTCAGGCAACCCCTGGACTTCATTATCTTGATCATGTTTATGAGGAATGGTTGGTCGATCCTGAAGGAGTACTCTTGGTCGCGGAATTAGAAGATAGACTTGTTGGTGTAGGAAAGTTTTCTAAAATGCCTGATGGATCAGCCTGGTTTGAGACTCTTAGGGTGCTTCCGGAATATCAGGGAAAAGGGGTGGGCAAAGAATTCTACAAAGAGTTCCTCAATTTGGCAGAAGAAAGAGGAGTCAAGAGACTTGGAATGTATACTACTCCAGATAACTTCGCAAGCAAGGGATTGGCAGAAATAAATGGGTTTACTTTTGCAGGTGAGTTTAGGGGATCGTTTTTGGATATAGTATCTGCTGAAATAAACATCGAGTCCGACAGTTTTGAAACAATAACCTCCCCGGATAAGGCTTGGAGATTGATTGAAAGAGATATAGCTCTATGGGGTGGATATGGTATAATGAACAGAACTTTTCTCAGACTGAGCAAGGAGTTGGTTAGCTTCTGGGCTTCAAAGGGTTTTGTCAATCGCCATATTGGATCTGACAGTATTATTATATTGGGTGCCCGATTTATGCCTGAAAAGGCAGTCCATATCGCTTATATGTCAGGTGATATTGATTGTTTGATAAGGTTTGCGATATGGAAATCAAGACTCTCAAAGGTTTACAGACTTCAATGTATGTACCCGGAGGGTCAATCTTATCTTTCTGAAAAACTTCAAGGATTGGGATTCACACCAGAGCCATACAGTTGCATTGTGATGGAAAATAGCTTCAAATAGAATGGAGGTTATATGATGAAGTATTTAGGATTGGATACTCCTTCACTACTGATAAATAAGGATATTATGATCGACAATTTAAAATCCATGCAAAGCTTTGCTGATAGAAATATGGTCAGCTTAAGACCGCATACCAAGACCCATAAAATGCCTGTACTTGCACTTTTGCAGGTAGAGCTTGGCGCTGATGGAATAACTGTTGCTAAGGTTGAGGAGGCTGAGGTTATGGCTTCCAGAGGTCTCAGTAATATTTTCATAGCAAATGAGATAGTTGGAGTAGAGAAACTTGAAAGGATCAATAAATTGTCTAAAAATATCAATATCTCTTTTGGGATAGACTCTTTAGATCAGGTAAAGCAAGTCGCATCGGTTTTCAAGGAAAGACCTGCAAGAGTCCTTGTTGAAATAGAAGTAGGTGAGAATAGGTCAGGTGTCATTGAAGAGGATCTTTTCAAATCGCTGCTTTTAGATATCAAAGACAGAAGTCAGCTAGATTTTCTTGGCGTCTTCTCTCATGATGGCCATTCCTATAGCGCTAAGGACCTTGAAGAGTGTATTGAAATCAGCATCGAAAGTCAAAAAAGAACTCTCAGGTTTGCCGAAATTGCCGAGAGTCTAGGTATGAAGCCCCAAGTTATAAGCATTGGCTCAACGCCTTCAATGTTGGCAAATACACCTATACTTCCAGGGATAACTGAAATAAGACCTGGTACCTATGTGTTTTTAGACGCATCTCAGGCAAACATCATCGGATCCTACGAAAGGAATGCTGCAACTGTTCTTACAACCATAATAAGCAAACCCACTGATGAAAGAGTTGTTACGGATGTCGGCGCTAAAGGTCTTACTATGCAGAGAAGAACTGTGGGCATAACAGCTACTGAAGGTCTTGGTGCAGTGAAAAACTATGGAGGTGTTTTTATCTCCAAGGTTTATGATGAGCATGCATTGATTTATAACAAGGAGTTCAGAGAAAAAATCTCAATAGGAGATAAAATAGAAATCATTCCAAACCACATCTGCCCGGTAGTAAATCTTTATGACAAAGCCTATCTGATCTCCGGGAATGAGGTGGTTGAGGAGCTTATTGTTGAGTGCAGAGGGAAACTAAGGTAGAAATCACATTATTGTAGTGATACAATATTCTTAGGAAGGGGAGGAGAGAATGATCAATACTGAAAAAAACCTTAAGGTTGCAGTGGTACAA